>DASUOW010000285.1:0-2202 GCA_036276435.1 Gemmatimonadales bacterium | reverse complement strand
AACAGGGAGGCATCGACGAGCACGAGGCGCACGAGGCGTCAGGGCTCGGCGATGCGCGCGAACAGCGCGCGAGCATCGGTCGTGATGGCGTGGCCGCGGCGCGGATCGACCAGCAGCGTGGCTGACTCCCGGCGCGTGCTGGTGGGGCGGAACATCGCGACATCGGCGTGCATGCCGGCCCGGGTGATGAGCGCCGCGGCGTCACCGGCCGGCTCCGTCGCGAGCACGTCGAGCCGCTCCGATCCGGCGCCGGGCGCGTTCGGGTCGAGGAGCCCGATCGTGGAGATCACCCAGAACGGCGCTGCCCGCTCCACCACGCACCGCACGGTGGTGGCCGGCACGAGCCGCCCGTACACCGGCGCCATCCAGCCGAGCCCCGTCTCCCGATCGCCCTGGTGCAGTTCGATCGAGGCGCCCGTCACCCCGAGTCGCGCGCGCAGCCCGCACGCGTGGTGCAACTGGACGCCGCCCTGGACGTCCCGCGTCGCGGCCCACTCGGGCGCGATGTGCCAGTGCACGGCGGCCTCGTGCCGACCCGTCCCGAGCACGCGGTCGGCGACGACCCACTCGCGCTCGCCGAGCGACAGGACGGCGCGCTCGTGCACGGCCGGCGCCCACGCATCGGTGCCCGCCTCGAAGTAGTCGAACCGCGGGTTGAGGACGACGCGGCGCGGCTTGGCGGAGGCGGTCGACGCCCAGTGGAAGGGGCCGCTCGGCACCGACTGCGAGCGGCCGTCGAGCGTGAGCGTGTTGTGCCACTGGCTCGATCGCAGGCGCGTGCGCAGCAGCGGGTCCATCGTGTACGTGCCGGTGCCGGGGTCGGCGAGCAATGGCTGGCCGCCGGCCACCAGCGTCACCGACAGCGCGTCGGCGTGCGCGTGGCCGCCGTTGAGGAAGCCGTGGGCGCCGGCGTCGAACACGAGGAGCGACGTGCCGTGGCGCGAGACGTGGTACCCGCTGGCCTCGAGCACCACGGACGTACGGGTGCCAGGCCGCTTCCGGACCGGTGGAGTCGCGGGCGTCGTCGTGGCGGTCTCGTCGGAGGCGAGCAGCCAGTCGGCGGCCTCAGGCACGTCGAGCGGCGCCAGGTTGGGCACATGGAGCAGCCCGGATGCCCAGGCAAGCGTGCTGCGCACGTCCGAGGGCGCCCGCCCTGTCACCGGGCACAGCTCTCCGCCGTCATCGTCGCCGATGAGCGGGAGCCGGCCTTCCGTGTCGGTGAGGGCCGCGAGCGCCTCCGCCATCCGGCGCGCGACCGGAGCGAGTGCCGCAACCTGCTCGGCGTCGCCCGTCACGCGCGCGACCGACAGCGCCAGCAGGTAGAACTCGAGCGCGTAGCGGTGGTAGTGTGGCGAGCGCTCTGCGTGCAGGCCGTCGGACAGCACCTGGCGCGTGCTTTCCTCGCGCAGGATGCCGGCGCCGAGCGCCGCCCAGTGGGTGCTGCGCCGCAGCTCCGGCCAGGCGCGCCCGGCCACGTAGAGCGCGAGCGCCTCGCCAAGCAGGTGCGTGTTCGGGCTGAAGTAACGCGACAGCGTGCGCTCGATCTGCCGCAGCTGCAGGTGCAGCCCGAGGAGCAGGTCGACGAGCCACGGTGACTCCACCGGCTCTGCGTCGGCGGCGAAGAACTCGATGGCCCAGAGCCACGACAGGCTACGCAACGCCAGTTCCAGCGCGCTGGCCCAGTTCACGCCGACGAGCGGCGGGTTCGCGCGGCGCCAGCTCTCCGCTTCGGCGATGAAGGCGCGCCGGTAGCGCGGGTCACCCGTGAGCCACCACGCGCGGCCGAGCGCGAGCCAGTGCTGGTGCCGGTTGAGTTCCCAGATCACCTTGTGATCGCCGCACGCCGGGTCGAGGTAAGGGACGTCCGCCCAGAAGACGAACGGAGCGTGGCGGCCAGACACGGGGTCCAAGTGCCAGTCCGGATCGCCCGCGCGGCGGCCGAACCGGAGACGCTCATAGCCAAGAAGGTGGTACTCGCCCGCGGCGATCCGGTCGGCCAGGCGCGCGGCGTCCGGAGCGGCTGCCGCGTGCCGCGCCGTGATCCGGACACGCAACGCGTCGCGCATAGACGGGTGCAGCAGGAAGCGCCTCGGGCGGGTGCACGCATGGGCGGAGAGCGCCGCGTGCGCGTCCTGGAAGCGGCCCCGGCCGAGGGCGCGCCGGACGGCGGCCATCTCCGGCGATGGCACGAGCAGCGGGGCC
>DASUOW010000284.1:0-8501 GCA_036276435.1 Gemmatimonadales bacterium | reverse complement strand
TCGGCGCCTACGCCTCCGACATCACCGAGCGCAAGCGAGTCGAGGAGGCGCTGCGGATGGGCGAGCAGTACCTGCGCGACCTCGCCGACGCGATGCCGCAGATCGTCTACGTCCTCGGTGGCGACCTCCGCTGCGAGTTCGTCAACCGGCGCTTCGCCGAGTTCACGGGGCTGCCCGAGCGTGAGCACGAGTCGCTGCAGGCCGCCGTGCATCCGGACGACTGGGCCGAGGTGCGTCCGAGGATCCTCGAGGCCATGGCCGCGGGCGCGGCGCAGTCCGACGAGGTCCGCATGCGCGAGGCGGCCACCGGCCACTACCGGTGGTTCCTGCTGCGCACGCTGCCGCAGCACGACGCCGATGGCCGCGTCACGCGCTGGTTCGGCACCGCGACCGACATCCACGAGCAGAAGCGCATCCAGCGTGCCCTCCAGTATGCGGAGGCGCGCCAGCGCGCGCTCGCCGATGCCGCCGTCAAGGTGACCGCCTCGCTGTCGCTCACCCAGCCGCTGGCCGAGACGCTGCGGCTCGTCACCGACCTGGGACGCGAGGTGGTCGGCGCGCGCGAGGCCATCCTTTCGGCGGTGCCCGACGAGGCCGCGGGCGGCCCGGCGCTGGAGCTCGTCGCGCGCGCGCCCGACATGCCGTCCGACGCGGGCGCGGGCCGGGCGCTGGCCGGGCGGCTGCGGCGCGAGGTGGAGCACTCCGGCCGGGCGCTGCGCCTCGACGAGGCCGAGGTGGCGCAGCTTCGCGTGGCGGAGGGGCCCCTGCCGAACGGGGTGATCGCGGTGCCCATCACCGGCCGGGACGGGCAGACGCTCGGGGTCATGCAGTTCGCCGGCCGGCTGGAGGGCGTCTTCACCGCGGACGACGAGGCGGTGGCCGTGCAGATGGCGGCGATGGCGGCGGTGGCCCTCGAGAACTCCGAGCTGGTGCAGCGCATCCGCGACGAGGACCAGCGGAAGGACGAGTTCCTCGCCACGCTCTCGCACGAGCTCCGCAATCCGCTCGCGCCCATCGCCAACTCGCTCGAGCTGCTCCGCTACGCCGAGCAGGACGAGCACATCCTCCAGCGTGCCCGCGGCACGATGGAGCGCCAGATGGGCCAGATGGTGCACCTCATCGACGACCTGCTCGATGCGTCGCGCATCAGCCGCGGCAAGATGACGCTGCGCCCGCAGCGGGTCGCGCTGCAGGAGGTGCTCGGGCAGGCCCTCGAGGCCACGCGCCCGCAACTCGTCCGCGCGGGCCAGGCGGTGCACGTCACGCTGCCCGACGAGCCCGTCTGGCTCGACGCCGACCCGACCCGGCTCACGCAGGTGTTCTCGAACCTGCTCGACAACGCCGCCAAGTTCAGCGATCCGGGGGGGCGCGTGACGCTGGCGGCGACGCCGAGCGACGGCCACGTGACGGTGCTGGTGAGCGACACGGGCGTCGGCATCCCGCGCGACCAGCTCAGGACGATCTTCGACATGTTCGCGCAGGTGGACCACAGCGTGGAGCGCAGCGCCGGGGGCCTGGGCATCGGGCTGGCGCTGGTGCGGGGCCTGGTGGAGATGCATGGCGGCCGTATCGAGGCCGCCAGCGAGGGGACGGGCCGGGGCACCGAGATGCGCGTCACGCTGCCGCTGGCCGCCGCCGCGCCGCCGGCGCCGCCGGAGCCCGCGCCGCCGGCGCGCGCGCACGGCCAGCGGCGCATCCTCGTGGCCGACGACAACCAGGACAGCGCCGACTCGCTCGTCGCGCTGCTGCAGCTCGCGGGGCACGACGCGCACGCCGTCTACGACGGCGCGTCGGCCGTGGAGGCCGCGGCGCGGTTGCTTCCCGACATCGTCCTGCTCGACCTCGGCATGCCGCGCATCAGCGGGCACGAAGTGGCGCTGCGCATCCGGCAGGGCCCCGCGCACTCGGCCGCCCTCGTCGCCCTCACCGGCTGGGGTGACGAGCAGACCCGCCAGCGCACCCGCGAGGAAGGCTTCGACGCCCACCTCACCAAGCCCGTCGACTTCCAGGAACTGCTGGCGCTCCTCGACGTATCCTGATCTTCACGGTTGTCGAGAGCGCGCCACCCGCAGTATCCTCCGGACGAGGCGCGGGGTGGGCCGCGTCGTCAAGTTGCCGGACACGGATCACGCGTCATGACCCTCGCGAACCGCGGGGCCGCGCTCGGGTATGCCCTGGCCTTCGCCGGGGTCATCGGGCTCGTGCTCCTGCACGGGTACGCCGGCCTCCCACGCTCGGCCGACGTCCTGTTCCTCGCCTTCCTCGGCACCATCACGCTGGCTGGATGGGTCGGCGGCTTCGGGCCGGCGCTGCTGGGCACGCTCCTCGCGAGCCTGCTCAGTGCCGCGTTCACGCTGCCACCCCAGAAGAGCTTCGCCCTCGACTCGATCGCCGATCAGGGCCGCCTGCTGGTGCTGATGGGCACCGGCGCGCTGGTCGCGCTGCTCGCGCGCTGGGGACACGACCGCGGCCGCATGGCGGTGGCGGAGGCGGAGCGCGTGAACGCGAGCGAGGAGCGCTTCCGCCTCGCGGGGCAGGCGGTGCACGGCGTGCTGTACGACCTCGACGTGGCGAGCGGCCGCTTCTGGGCGTCCGAGGGACTCGAACGGGTGATCGGGGCGCCGCCCGCTCCGGAGGGCCATCGGCACGAGTGGTGGGTCTCGCGCATGCATCCGGACGATCGCGACCGGATGCAGTCCGAGATCGCACGCGTCGCCGAGGGAACCGCGCCAACCTGGACCGGGCGCTACCGCGTGCGGCACGAGGACGGTCACTGGGTGCACGTGTGGGACAGCGCCCGGCTGCTGCGCGACGCCGAGGGCCGGCTGACGCGCGTCGTCGGCTACTCGATGGATGTCTCGGGCGAAGTGGCGGCGGCGGCCTCGCTGCGCGCGAGCGAGGAACGGCTGCGGCTCGCCATCGAGGCGCTGGGGCTCGCGTACTGGGACTTCGACCTGAAGAGCGGCGACCTCGCCTGGTCCGAGTCGCACTTCGCGCTCTTCGGCTGCGATCCCGGGCGGGACGGACCGGCGCGGATGGAGCTGTGGCGTCGGTGCGTCCATCCGGACGACCTCCAGCGCGTCGTCGACGGCGTGGGCGCCGCCATGACGGCAGGCACGCCCTACAACACCACGTACCGGATCCGGCGGGCGGACACGGGCGAGGAGCGCATGCTCACCGCGCTCGGGCGCGCCCTGGCCGGCGAGGACGGCCGGCCCGCGCGCTTCGTGGGCGTGGTCTTCGACATCACCGAGCAGGCGACGGCCCAGGAGGCGCTGCGTCAGCGGGTCGAGGAGTCCGAGCGGCTGCTGGAGGTGCTGCCCGCCGCGGTGTGGTACGCGCGGGATCCCGAGTGCCGCATGGTGACCGCGAACGCCCAGGCGGCCCGCATCACGGCGTCGGCGGACGGCGTGAACGTGTCCGAGTGGATGCCCGAGGCACAGCGCGGCTGGCGGCGCGTCCTGCAGAACGGACGGGAGCTCGCGCCCGACGAGATTCCGCTCCACCGGGCCGTGGCCGAAGGGGCGCCGCTGGAGATGGAGTTCGCCATCGAGCGAGCGGATGGCGCGATCATCGACCTGCTCGGCGGCGCCGCACCCCTCTTCGACGCCGCCGGCCGTGTCCGCGGGGCGGTGGCGGCCTTCGTGGACATCACCGAGCGCAAGCGCACCGAGCGCGAGCTGGTCGAGGCGCGGCGGCTCTTCGAGGAGATCGCCAACACCACGCCGGGCGTGCTCTATCTCTTCGATCTCGTCGAGCAGCGCAACGTGTACGCGAGCCGCGGCCTGCAGACCGTGCTGGGTTACGCCCCGGAGGAGGTGCAGGCGATGGGCGACGCGATGAGCGAGCGCATCCTGCATCCGGATGACCTGGCCGCGCCCCCGCCCGACGCCGGACTCGTGGAGGGACAGGTCCGCGAGCACGAGATCCGCATGCGGCACGCCGACGGCTCCTTCCGGTGGCTTCGCTGCCGCGAGACGCTATTCTCGCGCGAGGCCGATGGCCGACCTCGCCTCATGCTCGGCATCGCCCATGACGTCACGGAGGAGAAGGCGACGCTGGAGGCGCTCCGCGCCAGCGAGTCACGCCTGCGGTTCTCGCTCGGCACGGCGCGCGCGATGGTGTTCGACTGGGTGCCGCCGGACGGGCCCATCCGGGCGATCGGCCAGTTGCCGGTGGGCCGCCCGACCGCGGAGTATCTCGACATCTCCGACGCGCTGCTGACGGTGCATCCGGACGATCGCGCCCTCGTCGCCCGCCGGATCGAGGCGGCGCTGGCCGGTCCGGGGGACGAGTACCTCTCCGAGCATCGCCTCGTCGGGGCGACGGACGAGCATCCGACCTGGGTGATGGTGCGCGGTCACATCACGCGTGACGCCGACGGCCATCCCACGCACATGGCGGGCGTGCTCGTGGACATCTCGGCGCGGCGGATGGCGGAGGATGCCGTCCGGGCCACGCAGGAGAACCTCGCGTCGACGCTCGCGCTGCTCGACACGTTCATCGAGCACGCGCCGGTCGCGATGGCGTTCGTCGATCGTGACTTCCGCTACCTGCGCGTGAACGGCCTCGGCGTGGCCTATTCCGGCCTCCCGCTCGAGGAGCTGCTCGGGCGCACCGTCGCGGAGGTCTCGCCCGAACTCTGGCCGGTGATCGAGCCGTTGTACCGTCGGGCGCTCGAGACCGGCGAGGCCGTGGTCGGCATCGAGCTCGAGGGGCCGGCCTCCCGCCGGCGCCATGACGAGCCGCCACGGGCGTTCCTCGCCAGCTACTACCCGGTGCGCACCGATGCCGGCGAGATCCTCGGCGTCGGGCTCATCGTGGACGACATCACCGCGCGCAAGCAGGCCGAGACCCGCCTGCGGGCGAGCGAGCAGCGCCTGCGCGAGCTGGCCGACGCGATGCCGCAGATCGTGTTCGTCAACCGGGCCGACGGCGGCATCGAGTTCGTGAACCGGCAGTGGGAGTTCCTCACCGGCGAGCCCTTCTCCGGCGACGCCGCGGTGCACGAGCGCGTCCATCCCGACGACCACGCGCCGATGCTCGACGGCTGGCTGGCCGCCCGCGAGCGCGGCGAGCCCTACGTGATGGAATTCCGCCTCCGGCTCGCGGACGGCTCCTACCGCTGGTTCCTCAGCCGCGCGGTGCCAGTGTGCGACGAGCACGGTGCGGTGCTGCGGTGGTACGGCACCTCCACCGACATCGATGCCCAGAAGCGCACCCAGGCGCGGCTGCAGCAGGCCGAGGCGCGGCAGCGCACCCTCGCCGATGCCGCGCTCCGGATCAATGCGTCGCTCTCGGTGGCGCAGCCGCTCGAGGCGACGCTGCAGCTCGTCGTGGACCTCGCGCGCGGCATTCTCGGCGCGCATCAGGGCCTGCTGACGGCGATGCGGGAGGGGCGGGGCGGGCCGGTGGTGCACGCCGTCTCGCTCAGCGACAAGTACGCGCGCTGGCGCGAGTACGACGAGCCCATCTCCGGCCGGGGGATCTACGCGGAGGTCTGCCGCAGCAACCGCCCCATGCGGCTCACGCAGGCGCAGCTCGAGGGGCACCCGCAGTTCACCCGCTTCCGCGACGCCAGCCGGGAGCACCCGCCGCTGCGCGGCTGGCTCGCCGTGCCGCTGGTGGGCCGGGACGGCCGCAACCTCGGCGTGCTGCAGTTCTCCGACCGCGCCGACGGCGGCGACTTCTCGGCGGAGGACGAGGCGGTCGCGATGCAGATGGCCGCGATGGCGAGCGTCGCGATGGAGAACTGGGCGCTGGTGCAGCAGATCCGCGAAACCGATCGCCGCAAGGACGAGTTCCTGGCCACGCTGGCGCACGAACTGCGCAATCCGCTCGCGCCGATCCGCAACTCCATCGAGCTGCTGCGGCAGTCCTCCACCGATCCCGCCGTGGTCGCCACCGCGCGCGACACGATGGAGCGCCAGATGAGCCACCTCGTCCACCTCGTCGACGACCTCCTCGACGCCTCGCGCATCACCAGCGGCAAGCTGACCCTGCGCCGCGAGCCCGTGCCGCTCACGACGGTACTCCTGCAGGCCGCCGAGACCGCGCGACCCGCCCTCGAGCGCGCCGGCCAGACGCTCGACCTCCGGCTGCCTTCGTCGCCCGCGTGGCTGGACGCCGATCCGACGCGTCTCACCCAGGTCTTCGCCAACCTGCTCAACAACGCCGCGAAGTTCGGCGGCCCCGACGGCGTGGTGACGGTGGAGGCGGCGCTCGAGGACGGCCTGGCCGTGGTGCGCGTCCGCGACCGCGGCGTCGGCATACCGGCGGAGAAGCTGGGGCTGATCTTCGAGATGTTCTCGCAGGTGGATCGGGGCGCCGACCGGTCGGCCGGGGGGCTGGGCATCGGCCTCGCACTGGTGCGGCGACTCGTGGAGATGCACGGCGGCCGAGTGGACGCGGCCAGCCCGGGCGAGGGGAGGGGCAGCACCTTCACCGTGCGGCTGCCGATGGTGGAACCACCCTCATCCGAGCAGCCGCTGGCCCAGCTGGACGGTGTCCGGACCCCACGGCGCTGCATCCTGATCGCCGACGACAATCGCGACAGCGCCGACTCCATGGCCGCGCTGCTCGCCATCGCGGGTCACGAGACGCGCGCGGTCTACGACGGCCAGGAAGCCGTCGCGGTCGCCGAGCAGTGGCGGCCCCATGTCGTGCTGCTCGATCTCGGCATGCCGCGGCTCGACGGCCACGAGGCGGCGCAGCGGATCCGGGCCTGCCTCGGTTCGCAGGTGCTGCTCGTGGCCATGACCGGCTGGGGCGACGAACTGTCCCGCCAGCGCACCCGGGAGTCCGGCTTCGATGCCCACCTGACCAAGCCGGTGGAACTCCCGAAGCTGCTCGCCCTGCTCTCGGGTCAGTAGCCCACTTCGTCGCCGGGCTCGCGGTCGCGCTCGCGGCCGTTCGTCACGTGCGGCACGAAGTCGCCGCGCGCGGCATCCGCGGCCGCGTGCTTCACGCCGGCCGGGATCTCCGCGGCCGCATCGGCGGCCGCTTCGGCAAGCTCGCCGGGGCGCAGTTCCTTTCCCCTACCGGGCTTGACGCCGAGCGCCGGCAGCACGCCCACGCCGTGCTCGTAGACCATCTTCCCCCCGAGATAGGCCGAATAGGCCATCGCCCCGAGCCCCACGGCACCGATCGCGAGCGACGCGGGCGTGGGGGCGCGGCGGCGCCAGCGCCATGCCGCGAGGAGCGCGATGGTGAGCGTGGCCGTCATGTTGATCGTGCGGTGGGTGACGAGCAGGTCGCGCGCCTCGCCCTCGGCCGTCACCTCCTCCTGCGCGATGAGGCCGGCGGTGCCGGCGGCCGCCGCACTGGCCGCCGCCAGCAGGCCGGCCCAGCGCCCGGCCTGCATCAGCCGTCGGCTACCCGTGAGATATCCGAGTGCATCGCTGACGACGGCGAGGGGATGGAACGCGAGCGGATAGTGGACGAGGGACGGATGGACTTCCTGCAGACGCATGGCCATGGCACGACTCGAGGCGAAGGGGTGACGACGATGCGTTCGGTGTGACGAACGCCTTCCTTCGCGTACCCCGGAGTCCGGGTCAGGAGATCCGCGCCTCCAGGGCCGTGGCCGCGACGGGCTCGGGGTCCAGCGCGAAGGCCCGGGCGAACGTGCTCGTCACCCGCGCGCGCACGAGGGCCTCGAGCGCCGCGGGGTCCTCGCTGCCGCCGCGCTCGAGCTGCACGCTCGTCATCACGACGCCGTGCAGGCCGCACGGCACGATGAGCTCGAACCCGTCGAGCGCGTTGGTGACGTTGAGCGCGAAGCCGTGGTAGGTCACCCAGCGCTTCGCGTGCACGCCGATGCTCGCGATCTTGCGGCCCGCCGTCCACACGCCCGTGCGGCCCGGCAGCCGGTCGGCCGGGATCCCTAGCGCCTCCAGCGAATCGATCAGCACGTCCTCGAGGGTGCGGAGATACCAGTGCAGGTCTTCTCGATGCTTCCGCAGGTCGAGGATCGGGTACCCCACCAGCTGCCCGGGCCCGTGCCACGTCACGTCGCCGCCGCGCTCCACGTCGAACACCTCGGTGCCGCGCCGGGCGATCTCCTCGGGTGCGAGCGGCAGGCTCGACGCCTCGGTGCTGCGGCCGAGGGTCACCACGGGTTCGTGCTCCACGAGCAGAAGCAGGTCGTCGGCGAGCTCGCCGGCGAGCCGCTGCGCCGCCAGCGCGCGCTGCAGCGCCAGCACGTCGCCGTAGCGGCGCCGGCCCAGGTCGCACACCAAGAGCTTCGGGGTCACGGGCGGCGGAGCAGGAGCCAGAGCGCGGCGGGCAGGGCGAGGGCGGTGAGCACGAGCAGGCCCGTGCGACCGGCGAGCTCGTGCAGGGGCGCCGCGAGCATCGCGGCGAGGATGGTGCCGAGGCCGGCCGCCATCGCCATCGCGGCGCGGCGGAACAGCGACTGCCGCCGGTCGGAGCGCAGCCACGTCACCAGGCACGCCAGGCAGATGGCGCCGAACGTGCCCCAGAGCAGCAACGGAAGCGCC
>DASUOW010000283.1:0-2767 GCA_036276435.1 Gemmatimonadales bacterium | reverse complement strand
CGCTCCTCGCAACGAGCAGGGCGCGGTGGCGATCCCTGCCGTCCCTACACTTCCGGCCGGCTCCGCATCCTCCCCCGCACGAAATTCCCCAGCACCCCCCGCGGCCCCAGCTCCGCCAGGTCCCCCGGCCCCACCCCCGCGATCCGCTTCACCGTGGCGCCGAAGTGCCCGGGCGAGGCGAACTTGAGCACCTGGGCGGCTATGGCGGCCGTGCAGCCGGGGTTGGCCAGCAGCTGGGCCGCCGCCGCCGTGCGGGCGAGGTCGATCATCCGCTTGAGGTTGGGAGCGCCGCCCGCCCCGACCTGCCGCGAGAGGTGCTCCCGGCTCACGCGGAGCCGCCGTGCGAGGTCGCTGGTGCGCAGCGGCTGCTCCACCTCCCGCACCACCATCTCCCACGCCTGCCGTTGCAGCGGCTCGGTGAGGCGCAGCACGCGCGGGGCGTCGTCCATCTCGGCCCGGCGGCGCGCGGTGAGTGTCACGCGCGCCACGAGGTCACCCGCCACCGCGTCGTCGATGCCCTCCACGAGCAGCGCGGAGACTCCCGCCTCACGGCAGGCGACGATCGCCTCGCCGTCGTCGGGGCGGAACGGCGCGAAGGCGATGATGGGCAGCACCGGCCAGCGCGCGCGCAGCTCGCGCACCAGCGCCAGTCCCCCGCTGCCAAGCGGCGAGAGCACCACGGCGTCGAGCAGCCGCCGTTGCCCCAGGCGCCAGAGCGCCTCGGGCGTGCGGACGCGCACGAGCGCGCTGCCGGGGCGCGGCAGCGTGCGGCGCAACGCCATCGCGGCCGGGCTCGGCACGAGCACGGCGATGGCGGGCATGGCTCAGGACGTGGGAAGGCTGGGGTCGGGCTCGCGCCGCGGGCGGCCGGCGCCGATGGCGACGAGCGTGCGGACCATCTCGCCCGCTCGGCGCAGCACGCCGCGCGCGTTGTCGTAGCTCAGCAGCTCGAGCGACTCGTCGAGCGTGAGCCACTTGCAGTCGGTGATGCCTTCGTCGAGCTGCGGCGACGGCTCACCCGAGGGCGACTCGAGCAGGAAGAAGTGGCAGTACTTGTGGATACGGCGCCCGCGGAAGCGGAAGTGCCAGTCGATGACGCGGATGGGGCCATGCAGCAGCAGTCCCTCGAGCCCCGTCTCCTCGGCGGTCTCGCGCACGGCGGCCATCGCCGGCGTCTCGCCGTCCTCGAGATGGCCCTTCGGGAAACCCCAGTTGCGGTAGGAATCGCGGATGAGGAGGAAACGGGCTTCGGCGCCGACCGGCTGCCGGAACACGATGCCGCCTGCGCTCACCTCGAGCTCGATGGGCTTCTTCGCCATGACCGCCCCTGTCGGACGCCGCGGCCCGCGCGCAATCACGCCCGACGCGTGACGCGTGTGCCGCATTCTGATGGCAACCTACGGGACCCGATACCAGGACGAAAGGGGCGACCATGCGGTCGCCCCTTTCGTGCCGGCGCGTGTCGCGCGCGTCGGATCAGGCGGCGAAGCTGGCGAGCGCGCGGCCCACGTCGCCCTCGCGCAGGCGCTTCAGCGCGCGGTCGCGCAGCTGGCGGACGCGCTCGCGCGTGACGCCGAGCATGCCGCCGATCTCCTCGAGGGTGTGCTCGCGGCCGCCGTCGAGCCCGAAGTAGAGCCGCAGCACCTTCGCGTCGCGCGGCGGCAGCGTGCGGAGCGCCGACTCGATCTCCTCGGAGAGGAACGAGTCCATCGCCTGCTCTTCCGCGTCGGCCTGGTCCTCGGCGATGAAGCGCTCGATGAGCGAGCGGTCGCCCTCGGGGTCGAGCGGCGCGTCGAGGCGCACGTCGCTGGTGTTGAGCGCCGCGAGCGACTGCACCACCTCGAGCGAGAGCCCGGTGGACTGCGCGATCTCCTCGGGCGTGGGCTCGCGGCGCAGCTCCTGGCGGAGCGCCTCGGCGGTGCGCACGATCTTGGAGAGGTCGGCGGTGCGGTTGAGCGGCACGCGCACCGTCCGTCCCTGCCGGGCGAGCGAGGCGAGGATGGCCTGGCGGATCCACCACACGGCGTAGGAGATGAACTTCACGCCCTGGTCGGGATCGAACTTTCGCGCGGCCGTGAGCAGCCCGACGTTGCCCTCGCCGATCAGGTCGGTGAGCGGCAGGCCGCGGTTCTGGTACTTCTTCGCGACGGAGATGACGAAGCGCAGGTTGCGCTTGACGAGCTCCTGCATGGCGTCGCCGTCCCCCTGGCGGACGCGCTTCGCGATCGCGATCTCCTGCTGCGGGGTGAGCAGGGGCGTCATGCTCACCTCGTAGAGATACTGATCGAGGATATCGCGATCGGCGTCGTACACGCCGAGCGTCTTGGCGGTCTCGCGCTTGCGGCTGCGGCGCGGCTTGGCCGGCGGCGTGGCGGCGAGGATCTCGGCCGTGGTGAGGTCGTCGGGCAGCGGCTGCGTCGGGTCGAACACGCGCGCCGGCGCCGGGGCGGGCGCCTCCACCTTCTTCTTCGCGGCGGACCTGGCGCCCTTGGCCGCACGCGCGGCGGGCGCCGCAGCCTTCTTCGGCTCGGCGTCGGCCTGGCTGGCCTTGGCGCGTGTGGCGCGCTTGGTCTCCTTCGGCGGACGGTCGTCGCCGGAGGGCTTTCCCTTGCTGCTCGTCATGATGTCCGTGTATCTCCCGCGTGGCCGCCCGGCGCAAGTCCATGTCCTAATTGGCTTGACACCCCAATGGCCCCCTCATAGGTTCCCGTGCTTGGCGCGGATCTGGTTGTTTGAGAGCCGCCCAATATAACGGGGGCGTAGCTCA
>DASUOW010000282.1:0-3290 GCA_036276435.1 Gemmatimonadales bacterium | reverse complement strand
CGCCACCTGCCGCACGGGGATCCGCCGACAGGCGGGATTGGTGCAGCCCGGGCACCGCAGGCCGAACTGCCGCGTGTGCAGCTCGCCGCCCTGCAGGTGCTCCAGCACCACGTCGGCGAGCGCGTCGAGGAACGCGGGCCGGTCGTTGAGCGCCGTGGTGCGGTGGAAGCGGCGGATGCCCACCTCGCGCGCGAGGTGCCCGTACTCGCGGTCGATCTCCGACAGCGTCTCGATGTGGTCGCTGGTGAAGGCGATCGGCACCACGAGCACGTTGCGCTGCGCCCGTGCGCCCAGCTGGCGGATGACGCGCTCGGTGCTCGGACCCAGCCACCGCACCGGCCCCACCTCCGACTGGTACGCCAGCAGGTACGGGTTCCGGTGGCCCAGGAGCTCCATCACGGCGGCCGTCGTGGCGCCGATCTCCTGCGGATACGGGTCGCCGCGATCGATCACCGCCAGCGGCAGCGAGTGCGCGCTGAAGAGCAGCAGCACGTCCCTCCGCTCGGCGGGCGGGAAGGTGCGCAGCCCCTCCTCGACCGTCTCCGCCATCGCGGCCACGAAGCCGGGATGCGTGCCCCACCGGTCGATGACGCTCCACTCCTGCCGCTGGCCCACGCCGAGCCGGTCGGCGGCGCGCCAGAGCTCGTTGAGGCTCGATCCGGTGGTGCTGCAGGAGTACTGCGGATACTGCGTGAAGGCCACGGCCCGCTCGACGCCGTCGGCCTGCATCTCGCGCAGCGCCTCGGCGCTGGTCGGGGTCACGTAGCGGAAGGCGACGTAGCACCGGTGCGGTGCGGTGCCGGGCGAGCGCTCGTCGAGCCGCCGGGCGAGGCCCTCGCCCTGCGCGCGCGTGAGCGGCAGGATCGGCGAGCCGCCGCCCATGGCCGCGTAGAGCTTCTGCACCTTCGGCGCGCGGCGCTTCGCGATGAAGGGGCCGAGCACGCCCTGCCACGGCAGCTGGATGATCTCGCGATCGAGGAAGAGCTCGGTGAGGAACGGCTCCACCGCATCGAGCGTGGCGGGCCCGCCCATGTTGAGCATGACGATGCCGGTGCGAACGTCCACGGACCCGCCGGAGAGGTGACGTCCCAATCTCGTGCAGCGGCGCCGCCGGCGACATTCGTCGCGCTACGGAGCGCGCGCTCCGTGGCGTTGCGGAGCGCGGTGCTACGCCTGGATGAGTCCCGCCTCGAGCGAGAACTTCGTCAGTCCCGCGACGGTGCGGATGCCCAGCTTCTTCATCAGGCTCTCGCGGTGCGTCTCCACCGTGCGATGGCTGATGCCGAGCTCGGAGGCGATCTCCTTGTTGGTGAGCCCCTTCGCGATGCCGGCGAGCACCTCGCGCTCGCGGCCGGTGAGCAGGTCGAGGTTGGTCCGCCGCTGCTCCCGCTCGATATCGCCGCGCACGGCGGCCGAGAGGCGCGCGGCGACCGCGGGGCTGAAGTACGCCTCGCCGTCGCGCACCGCGCGGATGGCGTTGGCGAGTTCCGCCGCGGCGCCGTCCTTGAGCAGGTAGCCGTGCGCGCCCGCGCGCACGCTCTCGAGCACGTACTCGGTGTTGTCGTACATGCTGAGGATGAGCACGCGGATGTGCGGCAGCGCCTGGCGCAGCTTCGCCGCCGCCTGCAGGCCCGTCTCGCCCGGCATCGAGATGTCGAGCACCGCGACGTCGGGCTGGACCCGCTCGGCGAGCGGCAGCACCTCGGTGCCGCTGGACGCTTCGCCGACCACCTCGAAGCCCGCGCGCTCGAGCACGCTCTTGATCCCCTCGCGCACCATCGCGTGATCGTCCGCGATGATGACCCGCACCGCCGCACCGTCGCTCATGCCGGCACCCCGTTGTGCACTGGAACCTGGATCTCGAGCCGGGCGCCCATGCCCGGCCGGCCATCGAATGCGACATGCCCGCCCACGGCGGTGAGCCGCTCGCGCATCCCCGTCAGCCCCATGTGTCCCTCGCGCTCGAGCTGCGCCGTGTCGGTGGACTCGGGGCCCCGGCCGTCGTCGGCCACCGTGAGCCGCAGCGCGCCGTCGCTCACGCGCAGCCGCACGTCCACCGCCTTCGCCTCCGCGTGGCGCGCCACGTTGCTGAGCGCCTCCTGCAGCGCCCGGAACACCGCCAGCTCCGCCTCCTTGGACAGCGGCGGCATGGCGCGGGGTGCATCGAATCCTACCTCGAGACCGCTCCGCTCCGCGAACTGTCCCACCAGCGACCGCAGCGCCGGCAGCAGGCCCAGGTCGTCGAGCAGGGAGGGCCGCAGGTCGTTCACCACGTTGCGGATGCCGCGGATCCCGGTGTCCACGAGCTGCATGAGGCGGTCGAGTCGGCTGCGGGCCTCGGGCCGCACGTCGGCGCCGAGCACCGAGAGCTCCATCTTCACCGCCGAGAACACCTGCGCCGTCTCGTCGTGCAGCTCGCGCGACAGCCGGCGGCGCTCCTCCTCGTGCTGCTCCACCATGCGCTTCGAGAGCCGCTCGAGCTCCGTGGAGCGCTGCTGCAGGCGCGCGCTCAGGTCGGCGTTCTCGAGTGCCGCCCCCACCTGCCGGCCGAGGGCCTCGAGGAAGCGGTCATCGAGGGCGGTGAAGGGATCGCGCGCCTCGCCCACCATGATGAGCGCGCCCGACACCTCCTCGCGGCGCGACACCGGCACCACCGCGGCGTACGGGAACTGCCGCTGCATGCCGTCGGCCACCTGCGGATGGCCCGACACGACCGCCTCCGCCACCGCACGGGCGAGGCTGCCGTCGAGATGCTGGCCCTCCCATCCCTTGCAGGCGCCCGACGCGCGCACCACCCGTCCCGCGTCGCGAAGGTAGAGCGCGCTGCCGCGCACGGCGGGAAGCGTCAGCGGCCGCGCGAGGATGGCGTCGAGCACCTGCTGCGTGCCCCCCCGGTGCTGCAGCACCTCGGCGAAGTCCGACATGGCGTCGAGGCCCATGGCGAGGTCGTCGATCACCAGCATCAGGATGCCCGCCCCCGTGGCGAGGGTGAACACGATGTCGAGGTAGTACCCCCACGGCGCCCACGCGCCGCGTGCGCGCAGGAAGGGATAGTCGAGGTGGTGCAGCCCCCAGAGCGTCAGCGCGATGGCCAGGGCCAGCGCCCCCGTCGAGCCCACCTGCCGCCAGTAGCGGTGGAACACCCAGCCGGTCCAGAGCGTGGCGAGGCTGAGGAACGCCACCGAGGGGCCGGCGGCGAGGAAGAAGTTCTCGATGCGGTAGATGGCGATGTACGACCAGACGGGCGGCAGCAGCAGGGCCAGCAGATAGACGCGCCGGAAGCGCATGCC
>DASUOW010000281.1:0-4829 GCA_036276435.1 Gemmatimonadales bacterium | reverse complement strand
AACAACAAGACGAAGCGTCGCTGGTACCCCAACCTTCAGACGGTGCGGGTGCAGGTCGATGGCGCGCCCAAGCGCATCCGGGTGTGCACCAAGTGCCTCAAGAGTAACAAGGTCAAGAAGGCGAGCTGACCGCCGCTTCCTTTCCTGCAGTCGAGGCCAGAAAAAAGGGGACCCGCGGGTCCCCTTCTTCATTGCTGCCACTGCCGGAAAGGCGCCGCTCACTCGGGGAGGAGCTCGATCCGCGCGATGTCGGCGCCGTCGCCCTCGCGGTGCCCCAGCTTGAGGATCCGCGTGTAGCCGCCGGGCCGGGCCGCGAAGCGCGGGCCGATCTCGGAGAACAGGCGGCCGAGAACCTCGCGGTCCTTGATCTTCTGCTCGACCTGGCGTCGGGCGTGCAGGTCGCCGCGGCGCGCGAGGGTGATGAGCTTCTCGGCGTACGGCCGGAGCTCCTTCGCCTTCGCCTCGGTGGTGACGACGCCGCCGTGCTCGAACAGGCTCGTGGCCATGTTGCGCAGCAGCGCGCGACGGTGGCTCGAGGTGCGCGAAAGCTGGCGTCCCTTGGCGCGATGCCGCATCAGTCCTGCCCTCCGGTGGTCGTCGGCTCCGCCGTCGCGCCGCCGACCGACTCGGCCGTGCGCGCGCGCAGCTCGCCGTCGATCTCCTCGAACAGGAGGCCGAACGACAGGCCCTCGCGCTGCAGCAGCTCGCGGATCTCGGCGAGGGCCTTCTCGCCCACGTTCTTGACCTTGAGCAGCTCGTCCTCGCTGAAGGCGACGAGATCGCGGATGGTGCGGATGTTGGAATTCTTGAGCGAGTTCAGCGAGCGCACCGACAGGCCGAAGTCGTCGATGAGCCGGCCGAGGAGCGCCTTGAGGTTGCCGCTCGCGACGCTGCCGTCGGTGACGGGCTCGCGCGCGGCCGGCACCTTGCCGAACTCGACGAAGTAGCGGAAGTGCTCCTGGGCGAGGGCGGCCGCGTACGCGATCGCGTCCTCGGGGGAGATGGTGCCGTTGGTCTCGACCGACACCGTCAGGCGGTCGTAGTCGGTGCGCTGGCCGACGCGCGTCTCGGCGACCGAGAAGTTGGCGCGGCGCACCGGGTTGTAGATGGCGTCGATCCGCACGAGGTCCACCGGCATGGAGCGGTCGGACGGGTGCAGGTCGGACTCCACGTAGCCGCGGCCCTTGTTCACGTACAGCTCGCAGTTGACCTCGCGGTCGTCCTGCAGCGTGAACAGGAGGTGGTCGGGGTTCACGACGCGCACCGAGCCGTGGGGCTGGATGTCGCGCGCGTAGACCGCGCCCTTCTCGTCGCGACGGATGTGCAGCACCGCCTCGTCCACCTCGGGATCGAGCACGAGCACCAGCGACTTCAGGCGCTGGATGATCTGGTGCACGTCCTCGAGCACGCCCTGCACCGTCTGGTGCTCGTGCACGACGCCGTCGAGGCGGAAGCCCCAGACGGCGCTGCCGCGCAGCGAGGAGAGCAGCATGCGGCGGAGCGAGTTGCCGAGGGTGTGGCCGTAGCCGCGCTCGAGCGGCTGGAGCCGGAACTCCGCCACGTTCGGGTTGTCCTCCCGCTTCGTCATCTCGACGAGGTGCGGGCGGACCAGTCCGGTCAGGTCGATGCTCATGGTCACTTCGAGTACAGCTCGACGATGAGCTGCTCCTGCGCGTTGATGGGGATCGCGTCGCGCGTCGGGCGCTCGAGCAGGCGACCCGAGGCCTTCTCGGCGTCGACGCTGAGCCACGACACGGGCTGGCCGCGCGAGGCGAACTCCTGGGCCACCTTCACCGAGAGGTTCTCCTTGCTGGCCGGCGCCACGCGGACTTCCTGGCCCGGGAGCACCTTGAACGACGGGATGTCGACGCGCTTGCCGTTCACCTCGACGTGGCCGTGGCGCACGAGCTGGCGCGCGGCCTTGCGGCTCGAGGCGAAGCCGAGGCGGTAGACGACGTTGTCGAGGCGCGTCTCGAGGGCGATGAGCAGGTTGGTGCCCTTCACGCCCGGCTCGCGGGTGACGGCGTCGAACAGGTTGCGGAACTGGAGCTCCGACAGCCCGTACATGCGCTTGACCTTCTGCTTCTCACGCAGCTGCTTCGCGTACTCCGACTGCTTGCGGCCGCGGCCCGTGGTCTGCTGGCCGTGCTGGCCCGGCGGATACGCGCGGCGCTCGACCGGGCACTTCTCGGTGAGGCACTTGCTGCCCTTGAGGAAGAGCTTGACGGTCTCCCGGCGGCAGAGCTTGCAGCTGGCTTCGGTATAGCGTGACATGGATCAGACCCGCCGCTTCTTCGGAGGACGGCAGCCGTTGTGCGGGATCGGCGTGACGTCACGGATGGAGACCACGCGCAGGCCCACCGAGGCGAGGGCCTGGATGGCCGACTCGCGGCCGCTGCCCGGGCCCTGCACGCGCACGTGCACGCGGCGGACGCCGAGGTTGACCGCCTCGCGGCCCGCGTTCTCGGCGGCCACGGTGGCGGCGAACGGCGTGGACTTCTTGGAGCCCTTGAAGCCGGCCTTGCCCGACGTCGCCCACGTGAGGGCGTTGCCCTTCATGTCGGTGATCGTCACGAGCGTGTTGTTGAACGTGGCCGAGATGTGGACGATGCCCTCGGATTCCACGACCTTCTTGCCACGCTTGCCGGCGGCGCGCGGTGCGGGCGCGGCGGCGGCGACAGGGGCGGCGGCAGGCGCCGTCGGCGCCGCGGGACCTGGTTCGGTCGGTGTCGTCATGGATTACTTCTTCGTTGCCTTCTTCTTGCCGGCAATGGCGATGCGGCGCCCCTTCTTGGTGCGCGCATTCGTGTGCGTGCGCTGGCCACGGACCGGCAGGCCCCGGCGATGCCGGATGCCGCGATAGCTGCCGATGTCCATGAGGCGCTTGATGTTCATCGCCACCTCGGTGCGGAGCGCGCCCTCCACCGTCACGGAGCGCTCGATCACCTGGCGGAGACGGGCCACTTCGGCGTCCGTCAGGTCACGCACCCGCGTCGCCGCCGTCACCCCGGTCTCCTCGAGGAGACGGGCGCTGGTGGGACGGCCGATGCCGAAGATGTACGTGAGCGCGATTTCGACGCGCTTCTCGCGCGGAAGGTCCACGCCTGCGATTCGTGCCATGCGTTATCCCTGCCGCTGCTTGTGCTTCGGGTTGCGCTTGCAAATGATCCGCACCACGCCCTGCCGCTTCACCACCTTGCAGTGCTCGCAGATCGGCTTGACACTCGAACGAACCTTCACGCGTTTTCTCTCCCGAGGTCCGGTTAGAACACAGATTCGGAACATACTGGGCTTGGCATCATGACGCAAGGGAACGGGTTACGACCCGACAGCCTCCGCGCGCATGGCCCGGAACGCCGCCGCGGGATCGGCCGCCTGCAGCACCGGGCGCCCCACTACCAGGTGGGTGGCGCCCGCCGCGGCGGCGGCCCCCGGACCGGCCGTCCGGGCCTGGTCCCCCACCGCATCCTCGGCCCGGCGGATGCCCGGCACCACCACCCACGCCCCGTCCGGCAGCACGCCCGTCACCGCCCGGATCTCGTGCGGGGAGCAGACCACCCCGGAGAGCCCCGCCTGCCCCGCCGCCCGGGCGAGGCGCACGACCTCCGCCTCGAGATCCGGCACGGGCCGTCCCAGAACGCCGGCGAACGCCGCCGGCTCGTGCGACGTGAGGACCGTGACGCCCACGACCGCCACCCGGCCGTCGGCGGCCCGGGCAGCGGCTTCCATCATGGCCTGGCCCCCGAGCGTGTGGATCGTGACGAGGGACACGCCTTCCTCCACCGCAGCCGTGACCGCCCCCGCCACCGTATTGGGGATGTCGTGCCACTTGAGGTCGAGGAAGATCTCGAGGCCGCGGGCCTTGAGCGCCCGCACCAGCGACGGCCCTTCCCGCGTGAAGAGGATCGGCCCGACCTTCACCCAGCGGGCCTCCGGCGCACGATCGAGCAGGCGGAACGCCTCCGCCCCGCTCGGCAGGTCGAGCGCGAGGATGAGCTCAGCCACCGTTCCGCTCCAGGTCACGCACGATGCGCTCGGGCACGCGCGGGTTCACCATGCTCGCCGTGCCGATGCCCACGAGGGTGGCTCCCGCCCGGAGGTACTGTCGCACGTCGTCGGTGGTCCGCACGCCGCCCACCCCGATGACGGGCAGGCCCGTGCGCTCGACCACCTTGGCCGTCGCCAGCACGCCGATGGGGAGCAGGGCCGGGCCACTCACGCCGCCCTGCCCCTGCCCCAGCCGCGGCGCGCCGTCGGGGTGCCAGAGGCGGCCCGGCAGCGTGTTCACCACCGTGATGCCGTCGGCGCCCGCGTCCTGCGCCACCTGGGCGATGCCCGCGATGTCCGGCAGCACGGGCGAGAGCTTGGGGATCACCGCGCGCTTCGTGCGCGCGCGGGCCATGGCCACGATGCGCCGCACGCACTCGGCGTCGGCCCCGAACTCCATGCCGCCGGCGTGGGTGTTGGGGCACGAGAGGTTGAGCTCGTAGCCGACGATGCCCTCGACGTCCTCCAGCCCCTCGACGACCGCGGCGTACTCCTCCATCGTGAAGCCGACCACGTTGACGAGCACCTTCGCGCGCCGGAGGTGCTCGCGCAGCCAGCGGAACTCGTGGTCCCGCACGTGCGCGAGCCCCGGATTGGCGAGGCCCACCGAGTTCATCATGCCCCCCGCGAACTCGGCCACGCGCGGCGGCGGGTTGCCGACCCTCGGCTCCGCCGACACGGCCTTCGTGACGATGCCGCCGAGGCGCTCGACATCCATCACGCCCATCAGCTCGCGGCCGAAGCCCGCCGTGCCGGAGGCGAGCAGGATCGGATTCTGGAAC
>DASUOW010000280.1:0-3473 GCA_036276435.1 Gemmatimonadales bacterium | reverse complement strand
TGTGGGGCCAGTCCATCGACCCGCACTCGGCGTGGCTCATCGAGCGCGGCATGCGGACGCTCGCCGTGCGGATGCAGCGGCACAACGAGAACGGCCTCGCCGTGGCGAAGTGGGCCGAGGGACACGCGGCGATCGCGAAGGTGCACTACCCGGGCCTGGCGTCCCATCCCGACCACGAGTTCGCCGCGAAGGTGCTGGACGGGTTCGGCGGGATGGTGGGCCTCGAGCTCGCCGGCGGGCCGATGGAGGCCGAGCGGGTGCTGTCGCGGCTGCAGCTGGTGGCGCACGCCCCGAGCCTCGCGGGCGTCGAGAGCCTGGTGTCGGAGCCGCGGCTCACCTCGCACAAGGCGCTCGGGCCCGAGGGGCGCGCGGCGATGGGCATTCCGGACGGCTTCATCCGTCTCAGCTGCGGCATCGAGGACGCGGAGGACATCATCGCGGACCTCGAGCAGGCGCTGGGGGCATGAGGTGATCCGGCTCACCCGGGTCCAGAAGGCCTACCCGAACGGCGCGATGGCCCTGAGGAACGTCTCCTTCGAGGTGCAGAAGGGGGAGTTCGTGTTCCTCACGGGCCACTCGGGCGCCGGCAAGTCCACCATCCTCAAGCTGCTCTTCGCCGAGCAGCGCCCGACCTCGGGCGAGGTCCGGGTGGCCAACTTCCCCATCCACGAGATGGCGCAGTCCGAGGTCCCCAAGCTCCGCCGCAAGATCGGCGTCGTGTTCCAGGACTTCCGGCTGCTCGAGGACCGCACGGCCACCGAGAACATCGCCTTCGCGCTCGAGGCCACGGGGGCGCGCGCCGACACCATCCCCGCCCGCGTCATGCGCGTGCTCACCCAGGTCGGCCTCGCCGCCAAGGCGCGCGCCTACCCGCGCGAGCTCTCCGGCGGCGAGCAGCAGCGCGTCGCCATCGCGCGCGCCCTGGTGAACGACCCGGTGGTGCTCCTCGCCGACGAGCCCACCGGCAACCTCGACGAGCGCGCCACGCGCGGCGTGTTCCAGCTGCTGCGCGAGATCAACACGGCGGGCACCACCGTCGTCATGGCCACCCACGACCTCGACCTCGTGCGGCAGACCGCCTACCGCACCATCGAGATGCGCGACGGCGGCATCGTCTTCGACAGCGCCGCCGACGCGGTGGAGGAAGCGTGAGCCTGCTGCTGCGCGAGGCGCTGCTGTCGTTCCGCCGCGCGCCGGCGCTGTCGTTCCTGTCCGTGGTGGCGATCGCGTTCTCGCTGTTCACCGTGGGCCTCTTCGGCCTGGTGGCGATCAACCTGCGGCAGGCGCTCCGCGGCGTGGAGGAGCGCGTGGAGGTGGTGGCGTTCCTGCTCCGCGGCACCGCGCCCGAGACGGTCACGCTCGCCTCGCAGGACATCGCGGCGTTCCCCGAGGTGGCCGACGTCACCTACGTGAGCGAGGACCAGGCGCTCGAGCAGGCCCGGCGCGAGCTGGTGGAGTTCAAGGACGCCTACCGCGACCTGCAGGTGAACCCGCTGCCCGCCTCGCTCGCCATCAGGCTCAGGGAGGGTTTCCGCGACGCCGAGCACGTGGCGGCGGTCGCCGACCGGGTGAAGGGGTTCCAGTTCGTCGAGGACGTGCGCTACGGCCGCGACTGGGTGGAGCGGCTGGACCAGCTGCGGGGCACCTCGACCATCGTGGGGTTGCTCATCGGCGCGGCGTTCGCGCTGGTGGCGATCGTCATCATCGGCGTCACGATCCGGCTCACCATCCTGCAGCGGGCCCGCGAGATCGCGGTGATGCGCGTCGTGGGCGCCTCCAACTGGTTCGTGCGCGGCCCGTTCCTGCTCGAGGGCATCGTGAAGGGCCTGCTGGGCGGCGTGCTGGCGCTGGTGCTCTCGTACGTGGCCTACGTGCTGTTCCGCGGGAACGGCACCGGTCCCCTCGCCGGGCTCGTCTTCTTCCAGCCGCTGCACATGGTGGCCCTGCTCGTCTTCGGCGTCGTGCTGGGCCTGCTCGGCAGCCTGGTCAGCGTCGGGCGGCACCTGCAGGACGTCTGACGTGAAGTGGCGCCGTCTCCTCGCCACGCTGGCGCTGCTCGCCGTGGCGGTGCCCGGCACGCTGCCCGCCCAGCGGCCGAGCCAGTCGCAGCAGGAGCTCGACGCGTCCCGGCGCCGGCTGGAGGAGATCCGCGCCGAGCGCGAACGGCTGCGGCAGCAGGCGGAGCGGCTGCAGGGGCAGGTGCACGACGTCGAGGACGAGCTCACCAACCTGGAGCGGCAGCGCGAGTCCACCAACCGGATCGTGGTCGAGATCGAGCGCCAGATCGGCGGGCTCGCCTCGCAGCTCGACCGGAGCACGGGCGAGCTCATCCTCGCCGAGGACAACCTCGCCGAGCGGAACGCCGTGCTGCAGCGGCGCCTGGTGGACATCTACAAGCGGGGGCGGCTGTACACCTTCCAGGCGCTGCTCGCCGCCGAGTCCTTCGGCGACCTCATCAGCCGCTACAAGTACCTCTTCCTCACGAGCCGGCAGGACCGCCAGCTGGTGAAGGAGGTGGAGTCGCTCCGCAACCGCATCAAGTCGCAGCGCAACACGGTGCTCGGCATGCGCACCCAGCTCGACCGCACCCGCGAGGAGCGCGAGGCGGAGCTGCAGCGCTACGGCTCGCTGGTGCAGCAGCGCGAGAAGCGCGCGTCGCAGCTGCGGCGCACGGCGCGCACCACCGAGCAGCGCCTGACGGCGCTCGAGCGCGACGAGAAGCAGGTGCAGCAGCTGCTCGCCACCCTGGACCGGCGCCGCAGCGAGGCGGCGCGCAACACGGCCCGCGGCACCACGCCCGCCACCACGGGGACGATGACCACCGCCGACCTCGGCAAGCTCGACTGGCCGGTGGAGGGCCGGATCGTCTACCGGTTCGGCCGCGACACGCTGCCGAGCGGCGGGGTGATCCGCTGGAACGGCATCGGCATCGGCGCGCCGGCGGGCACCAGCGTGAAGGCGGTCGAGGCGGGCCAGGTGGGCCTCGTCGGCCAGGTGGGCACGTACGGGCTCACGGTGGCGGTGGAGCACGGCAACGGATACTGGTCGCTCTACATGCAGCTGCAGGGGGCCGCGGTGAAGCAGGGCGACCGGATCGCGCGGGGCCAGGTCGTGGGCACGGTGGGTGGCGAGAATTCCGACTACGGCTCGCACCTGCACTTCGAGATCCGGGGCGAGAACCAGATCGCGCTGGATCCGGCGGGCTGGCTGAGGCGGAGGTAGACATGCTCATTGCGAGGAGCGCAGCGACGAAGCAATCCCGGTGCAGAGCGCGGAGCTCTCTCGCGCCTACAGAGGGCTCCGCCCCGATGCACCCGGATTGCTTCGTCGCTCGCTGCGCTCGCTCCTCGCAATGAGCAGGAGGAATCACACCGGCCATATGCCGCCTCCAAGAAGTCCCCGCGTCTCCGGAATCCCGAGCGCCAGGTTCATCCCCTGCACCGCCTGCCCCCCCGCCCCCTTCACCAGGTTGT
>DASUOW010000279.1:0-21727 GCA_036276435.1 Gemmatimonadales bacterium | reverse complement strand
ATGCAGGCGCGCGCCGCGCTCGACCAGCTCGACGGCGGGCTGCGACGCCGGCTCGAGGGGCTGCGCGACCGCACGGTGGAGCTGCAGGCACTCCTCACCTACCAGATCGATTTCCCCGACGAGGACGACGGACCGGTGCCTGCAGCCCGGGTGCACGCGGCCCACGCGGCACTGCTGGACGACGTCCGCCGGCTGCTCGCCACCGCGCCGCAGGCGGAGCGACTGCGCGCGGGCGCACTCGTGGTGCTTGCGGGCCGGCCGAATGCGGGCAAGTCGTCCCTCTTCAACGCCCTGCTTGGCGCGGAACGGACGCTGGTGACGGAGCTGCCGGGCACGACGCGCGACGCGGTAGAGGCCGGCACCACGTGCGAGGGCTGGCCGATCCGTCTCGTCGATACCGCGGGACTGCACGCGCCGGCCGCGCGGCTCGACCAGCTTGGCGTCGAGGTGAGCCGGCGCTACCTGGGCGCGGCCGACCTGGTGCTGCTCTGCGTGGAGGGCGAGCGGGCGCTCGAGGGCGAGGAGTGCGACATCGCGCGGGACGGGCGGACAGTGGTGGTGCGGACGAAGCGCGACCTCGCGCGGGAGGGCGGAACGAGGGAAGCGCGGGACGGCATCTTCGTCTCGGCGGTGACGGGGAAGGGGCTCGACGAGCTGCGGCTCGTGATCGCGGCACGCGCGTTCGGGGCCGGCGGCGACGTGCTCGAGCCGAGCCTGCTGCGGGAGCGGCACCGGGATGCGCTGGCGCGGGCGGCGGCGGAGCTCGAGGCGGCGTCGGGACAGCTGGGCGAGCGGGGCGACGCGCTGCTCGCGTCGCACCACCTGCGGATGGCGGCGGGGCACCTCGAGGAGCTGATCGGCGCGGTGGCGGCGGACGACGTGCTGGCCCGGATCTTCGCCAACTTCTGCGTGGGGAAGTAACCGACTAGAATCTTCCCCATGGCAAACATCCGATTCGACGATCCGAACATCGTCACCGTGACCTGGAAGCCCGCCGGCCCGCTGATCGTGGAGGGCCACGTCATCGTCCTCGACAACGAAGGCCGGCCGGTCGAGCCGCCGCCGCAGAAGGTGCCGGGGCAGACGAAGCTGTGCGGGTGCGGGTTGAGCGGGACGAAGCCGTTCTGTGACGGGAGTCACAAGCGGTAGCCTGAACCCGATGTCATCCTGAGCGAAGCGAAGGATCTACTCCGGTTCCGATCGATGTGTGTGGCCATGCCACGAGCGGACGTCGAGTAGATCCTTCGCTTCGCTCAGGATGACATCAGGGGGTGGGTCCACCAACGTGGATCCACCCCCTGATGTCTGTCCGCAGGTCACGCACGGCTCACCGCGCCTACGCGCTCCGCACGCCCCCCGCCCGTTCCTCCGCCTTGCCGAACTCCGTCGCCTCCGCGCGGAGCGCCTCCGCGATGCCGCGCTCGGCGACGAGGGCCTCGGTCATGCGCCAGCCGACATAGTATCCCGACCGTTCGGGAATGACGCGGCCGCCGACGATGCGCGCCGAGGGGCTCATGCCGTCGGAGAGATAGCGGAGGCGGAGGCCCAGGCCGGTCTTGTCGATTTCCTGGCGCACGGCGCGGCGCAGGAAGGCGTCGATCTCGCGCAGCCGGGTGAACTGGCGGCGGGGATAGCCGAAGTAGTCGGCGAGGTCGAGGCCGGGAGCCACGGCCTGCGCCGCGTGGACGGCGAGCCCCTCGTTGACCAGCAGCTCGCGCAGCGTGGCGCGGCTGCCGACGTCCCAGAAGTCGTAGTAGCCGCCGCGCTCGCCGACGAGCCGCGCGATGGCGCTGCGGGACTCGGGCGAGGTGTAGCGCACCGCGTGCGCCAGTTCGTGCCCCACCCAGAGCGGAATGAGCCTGGGGGAGAGGCCCAGGCCGTGGCTCTCGGGGTTCACGCGCCCGGTGAAGTGCTCGAGGCAGATGAAGGCGGCCCCGCGCCCGTTCACCACCAGCTCGCCCGCGTTCGCGGCGCCCATGCCCACCATCAGGTAGACGTCCGACGGCCGGTCGATGCGCAGCACCTCGCGCGCCTTCGCCACCGCCTCCTCGACCATGCTCTCGAGGTCGTGGTGCTCGAGCAGCGAATAGAGGTCGCGGCGATCGGCGCGGAGCGCGTTGCGCACGACGTCCTGCGCCGGCGGACTGTCCGGGTCGAGGACGTAGTTCCGCCAGTAGGCGTCGAGGATCAGGCGATGATTGTCGTGATACCGCCGGTAGGCGGCGGCACTGTCAGGCGAGCGGAGGACGTCGAGGAATTCGGGGACGAGATTGATGATCACGCGGCACGATAAGGCGCGCGGCGGATGTGTGCAAGAGTTGACGTGACGATCGATTCGTCAAGAGGAACGTCAGTTCAACTCCTGCCGCTTCTTCTGCGCCACCTCGTCGAGGAAACGGCGCTCCGCCGGCGTGAGGCTGTCGAGGCCCTCGGCGCTGATCTTGTCGAGCACGCGGTCGATCTCGACGGTGACGGCGTCGCTCGATTCGTTGCGGCGGCGGCGCTGCGGCGGGGCGAGCCGCTCGGTGGCGACGCGCTCGCTGCGCTGGGGCTCGCTGGCGCGCGGGGGCACCGGCACCACGTGCTCCACCGAGCGGCGCACCGGCGCCGGCGCGGCGGAGGCGAGCGCCTGCAGGCGGAAGAAGAGGTAGCCGAACAGCGCGCCGCCGAGGTGGGCCTCGTAGGCGATGTTGCTGCCGCCGCGGAAGAGCGGGAGCGCCATGAGCGCGTTGAAGCCGACGATGCCGATGGCCATCGTCCGCGCCTTGATGGGCACGGGGATGGGGAAGAGGATCAGCTCGGTGTCGGGCCAGTTCATGGCGAACGCCACCACCAGGCCCAGCACCGCGCCCGAGGCGCCCACGAAGGGCGCGATGGGCGTCAGCCCCGCGAGCAGCAGCGAGAAGACCGCCGCCCCGATGCCGCAGTAGAAATAGAAGAAGAGGAAGCGGTTCCCGCCCAGCCGGTGCTCGACGGGCGTGCCGAAGACCCACAGGCCCAGCGAGTTCACGGCGAGGTGGAGCAGGTCGCCGTGGATGAACATGTAGGTGAGGAAGCTCCACGGCCGGCGGAGCGCCGTGTGGGTGTCGAAGGCGAGCAGCGACACGAGGCGGTCGGAGGTGAAGACGGTCTCGCGCAGCAGGAGCACCACCGCGTTCGCGATGATGAGCCGCAGCACCCACGGGCTGATCCTGGGTTGGGAGAACGCCTGCATCCGCCGTCCTGCTTTCGAACTGAAAAGCCTAGTCACCCGCGCGGTGCATCAGGGCCGCGCGACAGATCCGTTCGCACAACTCGGGGAACTCGATCCCGACGGCCCGGGCCGACTGCGGCAGGAGGCTGGTGGCCGTCATGCCGGGGAGGGTGTTCACCTCCAAACAGAAGAGTTCCCCTTCGGGTGTCAAGCGGAAATCCACCCGGGAATACCCCCCCAGCTTCAGCGCGTCGTGGGCCCGGAGTCCCAGGTCCCGGCACCGGTCCGCGACCGACCGGGGCAGGTCGGCGGGGAAGATCTCCTCCGACATGCCGGGCGTGTACTTGCATTCGTAATCGAAAATCTCGTGCCGCGGAATGATTTCTCCCACCGCGAGCGCCTCCCCGTCGAGGATCCCGACGGTGAGCTCCCGGCCCGGCACGAAGGCCTCGACCATCACTTCATCGTCGTAGCGGGCCGCCAGCTCGAGCGCGGCGTCCAGGTCCTCGGGCCGCTTCACCACCGTCAGCCCGACCGTGGACCCCTGCTTGGAGGGCTTCACCACCGCAGGCCAGCCCAGACGCTCCTCGACGTCCTCGACCGTCACGGGCGCCATCAACCAATCTGCCGTGGGTACACCCGCGAAGCGGAAAAGTCGCTTGGAGACGTCCTTGTCCATGGCCATCGCACTGCCGAGGGCCCCGCTGCCGGTGTAGGGCACGCCGATCATTTCGAGCACCGTCTGCAGCGTGCCGTCCTCACCTCGCCCGCCGTGCAGTGCAAGGAACAGCACGTCGGCGTCCCGGACCACGGGCAGGGAGCCGAGCCCCGAGAGGAAGAGGCCCTGCTCGAGGCCGTGCAGCGCCGCCTCGGACGGGGGGGCGGTGCCGACGCTGCCGGCGAGGAGCCGGTCCTCGTCGTCGGGCGGGATGTAGCCGCGCGCGGTGTCCACGACGGCGACGTCGTGGTGCCGGGTGCGGAGGGCGCGGATCACCTGCACCGCGGAGGCGATGGCGACGTCGCGCTCGGTGGACGTGCCGCCCGTGAGGACCGTGATCTTCATGCTCACCTCGTCCCGATGAGCTGCTGCAGCACGTCGTAGCGGCTCACGATGCCGATCAGCTTGCCATCCTTCCGCACCAGCGCCGCCGGCGTGTCGCGCGTGAGCATGGGGGCGAGCCGGTCGGTGGGGAAGGTGTGCTCCACCACGGGGAACGGGGCCTCCATCACCTCGCGCACCGGGCGGTCGAGCAGCGTGGGCTGCGCGAGGGCGCGGGTCATCAGCACCTGCTCGACGAGCCCGCCGACCACCTCGCCATTGTCCACCACCGGCAGCTGGCTCACCTCCCACGACGACATCAGGTTGAGCGCCTGCCGCACGGCGGCCGCGGGGGCCACGCTCACGAGATCGGCCGGCGCGCTCGCGCTGCGGCGCTGCAGCAGCTGCTCCACCGTGGCCTGCGGCTTCTCGAGCAGCTGGTTCTCCTGCATCCACTCGTCGCTGAACACCTTGGAGAGGTAGCGCTCGCCGGTGTCGCAGAGGATGGTGACGACATGGGCGTCGGGGTCGTCGAGCTCGCGCGCCACCTCGAGGGCCAGCGCCACGTTGAGGCCGCCCGAGCCGCCGATGAGGATGCCCTCCTCGCGTGCCAGGCGGCGCGACATCATCATCGACGCGCGATCGGGCACCTGGCGCCACTCGTCGATCCAGTCGAACCAGATGGTGCTGGAGATCTTGTCGCCGCCCACGCCCTCGACCTTGTACGGCGCGCCGGCGCCCTCGCCGAGCACCTTCGTCCTGGCATAGCCGGTGTAGAGCGAGCCGACGGGGTCGCCGGCGATGATGCGGATCTTCGGGTTCTTCTCCTTCAGGTACTTGCCCGCGCCGCTCACCGTGCCGCCGGTGCCCGCGCCCGCCACGAAGTGGGTGACGCGCCCTTCGGTCTGCTCCCAGACCTCGGGCCCCGTGGTGGCGTAGTGCGCCTCGGGGTTGACCTGGTTGAAGTGCTGGTTGGCGAGGATCGCGCCCGGCGTGTCGTGCACGATCTGCTTCGCCTTCATGATGTAGTTGTCGGGATGGTCGGGCGGCACGGCGGTGGGCGTGATCACCACCTCGGCGCCGTAGGCCTTGAGCAGCTTCACCTTCTCCTGCGACATCTTGTCGGGCATGGTGAAGATGCAGCGATAGCCCTTGAGCGCCGCCGCCATCGCGAGGCCGACGCCGGTGTTGCCGCTGGTGCCCTCGACGATGGTGCCGCCGGGCCTGAGCTCGCCCGCCCGCTCGGCCGCCTCGATCATGGCGACGCCGATGCGATCCTTCACCGAGCCGCCGGGGTTCTGGTACTCGGCCTTGCCGTAGATCGGCGTGCGGATGCCGGCGCCGATCCGCGACAGGCGGATCAGCGGCGTCCAGCCGATCGTCTGCAGGACGTCGTCGTACGGCTTCGGATGCGAATGGAAGGTCATGGGGTCGCTCCACGGCCCGAGGGCGTGCGGAAGTGGACCGGCTGGAGGAACAGCGCCGCGATGCGCCGGCCATCGCGCTCGGCGGGGGCGAAACGCAGCTCGGGCGCGGCACGCAGCGCCGCGCTGTCGAGCGCGGGATAGCCGCTCGACTCGGCGACGCGCGTCGAGTCGTTCAGGATCCGCCCGAGCGTGTCGACGTAGAGACGCAGCAGCACCGTTCCCTCGATGCCCTGGCTCGCGAGCGCCGCGGGATAGGTGACGGGCGAATTGGCGTTGAGGGGGACGGGCGGCAGTTCGAGGCCCTGCTTCCCCGCGGCGGGCCGTGCGGGGAGGCGCACGGTGCCGGCGTTGCCGCGATCACAGGCGACGAGCAGCAGCAGGAAGAGGGCGAGAACGCGGATCGGCATGCGAGGAAAAATAGCCACGGCGGGACCCGCGCCGCCGTGGCCCACCGTCACGAGGCCTTGAAGACGTTCTCGTCGAGCCAGGCGATGAAGCGGCGGTCGCACTGGTCGGCGGTCTGGTCGGGATCGTGGACCATGACCTCCCAGCGCTTGCCGGAGGCGATGAGGAACCAGGTCGGCGGCGCCGCGTGGATCGCCTTCGCCGGGTTGGCCGGATGGCCCTCGTAGCTCACGAAATGGAACGGGCGGCCACGGTGGCTCAGGTGGCGCTGCTGGATCTTGTACGCACTCATCGGACTCTCCAAAAGGGACGGACGTACGAAATCTAGTCGGTTCCGGCCCAAGTACCTTCATGCAGTGTCGACACGCCCTCCCGACCTGCCCATCGATGCCGTGCTGCCCGAGCTCCGCCAAGTGCTCGGGAGGCACCCGCGCGCGGTGCTCGAGGCGCCGCCCGGCGCCGGCAAGACGACCCGCGTGCCCCTCGCGTTGCTCGATGCAGCGTGGCTCGCGGGGCGCGCCATCGTCATGCTCGAGCCACGCCGGGTCGCGGCCCGGGCGGCGGCGCACTTCATGGCCCGCGGCCTCGGCGAGCAGCCGGGCGATACGGTGGGCTACCGCGTCCGGCTCGACACGCGCGTCGGGCCCGCGACCCGCATCGAGGTGGTGACGGAGGGCATCCTCACCCGCATGCTCGAGGAGGATCCGGCCCTCGAGCGCTACGGGGCCGTGATCTTCGACGAGTTCCACGAACGCAGCCTGCACGCCGACCTGGGGCTCGCGCTCACGCTCGAGTCGCAGCAGGTGCTCCGTCCCGACCTCCGTATCATCGTGATGTCGGCGACGCTCGACACGGCGGGGGTGGCGCGGCTGCTCGACGACTGCCCGGTGGTGTCGAGCGCCGGCCGGACGCATCCGGTGGAGATCCGCCACGCCACGCGCCGGCCGGAGGGTCGCATCGAGGCCGCCGTGGCCGCGACGGTACGCGACGCGCTCGCCCAGACCGAGGGTGACCTCCTCGTGTTCCTGCCGGGGGTGGGCGAGATCAAGCGCGTCGAGAGCGCCCTCGCCGGTGCCGCGCCGGCCATCATCCCGCTGCACGGCACCCTCTCGCCGGCCGACCAGGACCGAGCGCTTCGTCCCGATCCGCAGGGGCGCCGCAAGGTGATCCTCGCCACCAGCGTCGCCGAGACGAGCCTCACCATCGACGGCGTGCGCGTGGTGGTGGATGGCGGGCTCTCCCGCGTGCCGCGCTTCTCGCCGCGCACCGGGATGACGCGGCTCGAGACGGTGCGCGTGTCGCGTGCCTCGGCGGCGCAGCGGGCGGGGCGCGCGGGCCGGCAGGCGCCGGGCGTGTGCTACCGGCTCTGGAGCGCGGCGGACGAGGCGGGGCTCGTGCCGCACCACGCGCCCGAGATCCTCGAGGCCGACCTCGCGCCGCTCGCGCTGGCGCTTGCGGCGGCCGGGGCGCACGACGGCGGGGCGCTTCGCTGGCTCGATCCGCCGCCCGCGGCGAGCCTCGCGCAGGCGCGCGAGCTGCTCGCGGAACTTGGCGCCCTCGATGCCGGCGGGCGCGTCACCGCGCACGGCCGCCGCATGGCCCGACTGGGCCTCCATCCACGGCTCGCCCACATGCTGCTCGCGGCGGACGACGACGCCACGCGTGCGCTCGCCTGCGACCTCGCCGCACTGCTCGAGGAGCGCGACGTGCTGCGCGGCGAGTTCGGACCGCCGGACGCCGACGTGCGCCTGCGTCTCGACGTGCTGCGCGCGCGACCGCTGCCGCACGCGGTGGGGCCGTGGCGCGTCATGCGCGAGAGCGTGGAGCGGGTGCGGGCGCACGCCGATCACCTGCGGCGCGCACTGCGCGTGGGGAAGGCCGCCGTGGATCCAGCCCTCGCGGGCGAGCTGCTCGCGCTCGCCTATCCCGACCGCATCGGGCAGCGGCGCGGCGACTCGCGCCGCTACCTGCTCCGCAATGGCCGCGGCGGCGTGCTCGCCGCCGACCAGGCGCTCGCGCGCGACGCCTACCTCGCCGTGGCGGAACTCGACGGCGCGGGTGCGGAGAGCCGCATCCTGCTCGCGGCCCCGCTCGCGGAAGCGGATCTCGAGCGCCGGTTCGGTGCGCAGGTCGAGGTGCGGGAGGTGGTGTCGTGGGACGACGCGGCCGCCACCGTGCGGGCCCGGCGCGTCACGTCGCTCGGCGCGATCGTGCTGCGCGAGTCGGCGCTGCGCGAGCCCGATCCGGCGCTCGTGGCGCAGGCGCTCGCCGATGCGGTGCGGGCCCGGGGCATCGCCTCGCTGCCGTGGGGCGAGGCGGCGGCGCGGCTCCGCGAGCGCCTCGCGTTCCTGCATGCGCTCGACCCCGCGTGGCCCGACGTCTCCGATGCGGCGCTGCTCGCCTCGCTCGACACGTGGCTGGTGCCCCATCTCGGCGCGGCGCGGTCGCTCGAGGACGTGGGCCGCCTCGACCTGGCGTCGCTGCTCACGGCGGGTCTCGACTACGCGCGGCGCCGGCAGCTCGACGAGCTCGCCCCGACGCACGTCTCGGTGCCGAGCGGCTCGCGCCTGCCGATCGACTACGCCGATCCCGCGGCCCCCGTGCTCGCGGTGCGGCTGCAGGAGCTGTTCGGCGCGCGCGACACGCCGCGCATCGCGGGTGGCCGCGTGCCGCTCACGCTGCACCTGCTCTCGCCGGCGCATCGCCCGGTGCAGGTCACGCGCGACCTCGCGGGCTTCTGGGCCACCTCGTACTTCGACGTGCGGAAGGACCTGCGCGGGCGGTATCCGCGGCATCCCTGGCCCGAAGATCCGCTCGCCGCCGAGCCGACGCGGCGCGCGAAGCCGCGCGGGACCTGAGCCCGGCCTTCACGTCCGCTTCACGACCTCATGCGTATCCTGCGCACCGTCGCGGCGACCGTGCCGCGGCGAGCATGCGTGAAGGAGCGGACGATGCCGATCGTGGGGGCAGGCCACCGGCTGTCGCTGGACGCCACGTCCTGGTACGTGCGGGCCGGCTTCGAGTTCGAGGAACGTGACGGCACCGGCTCTGCCGCCCTCGTGGAAGGTGCCACGCTCATCCTCTTCCACACGGACGCCCACATCGAGGCCATCGCGCTGGCCGACGTCGAGGCGCTGGAGGCGACGGCGGAGCGGCCCGGGTCGATCGCGGTGCATCACAACGGCCGGCGACTCGTGCTCCACGGCGAGGTGCGCGACGTGCTCGCGCTGCAGCACGCCGCGGGCGCCCGTCAGCGTCGCGCGCCGGCCGGTGCCTGGCTCTGGGCGGAGCCCGACGTGGCCTGAGCCCGGAGCACTCCCACCGCGCCCTTCGTGGCGTCCGCGAACGCGTGCGTCACGAAGGGATAGTCGCCCGGCTCGGCGAGCCGGAGCTCGAAGATGGACCCGCCACCCACCGGCACGTTCACCGTCTGCACCCCCTGCAGCGGAGTCGCCAGCGAGCCGTCCTGGAACACCCGGTCGAAGATCCCGCCCACGACGTGGAAGCTCGAGATCCGGTTCGGGCCCGCGTTCACCACGTAGAGCCGCAGCAGCTCGCCCGGCGCCACCTCCAGCGGACTGGTGGCGTACTGCGAGGCGCGCCCGTTGAACACCACGTGGTCGGGTGACTGGCCGAGGAGCTTGTTCCAATCGAGGCTCGCGGCGCCCGACGAGTCGGGCGCGCCGCCCGTGTAGAACTCGCTCTGCACCAGCACGAACTCGCGCGCGGCCGGGCGCGGCGTCGCCGGATCCACGATGAGCGCGCCGTACATGCCGTTGGCGATGTGCATCGCGACGGGCGCGGTGCCACAGTGGTACATGAACGCGCCCGGCACCCGCGCCACGAAGCGGTACTGCAGGGAGTCGCCGGGCATGAGGTTCACGTAGTACCTGCTCGGCGCGAGTTCCGCCGCGTGGAAGTCCATGCTGTGCGGGATGTTCGCGCGGTTGAGCAGGGTGAAGTCCACCGTGTCGCCCTGCCGCACGCGGAGCACGGGGCCGGGTACGCGGCCGTCGAATGTCCACGCGGCGTAGCGCTGCCCCGGCGCCACGGCGACGGTCACGTGCCGCATGTCCATCCGGATCCGGTGGAGCCGACTGCGCCCGGCGGGGGCCAGCCGCGCATCGACCGGCGCGGAATCGGCCACGGCGCCCACGGGGGCCTCGCCGTGCGAGACGTCGGCCGGCGGGGTGGTGTCGGGAGGGGTGGCTTGGACAGTGGTGGTGCGTTCCGGAGGCGCGGCCCGGCACGCGGCGGCGAGGGTCAGGGCCAGCAGGCCGGGCAGGTATCGTCGCATCATACCGGGTCATACCCGGGACCGTCCGCACTTCCCCCCTAGCGCCAATTCATCGGGCATTGCGATGTTGAAGGAATTCCCACAAGAGAAAGTCGGAGCACCAGCACCATGAGCTTCCCCGCTGACGAGGGCTCCAGCGTCAGACATGACGTCCCGGCGTCCGTCGTCGTCTTCCTGGTGGCCCTGCCCCTATGCCTGGGCGTGGCCCTCGCCTCGGGTGCGCCGATCGTGTCCGGGCTCGTGGCCGGCATCATCGGCGGCCTGGTGGTGGCCCCGATCAGCGGCTCCCCGCTCATGGTCAGCGGGCCGGCGGCCGGCCTCACCACGGTGGTGGCGCTCGCCATCACGAAGCTGGGCGGCTTCGACATCTTCCTGGTGGCGCTCGTCATCGCCGGCGTCCTGCAGCTCGGGTTCGGGGCGCTGCGCTTCGGGTTCATCGCGGCCTACTTCCCCTCGTCGGTGATCAAGGGGATGCTGGCCGCCATCGGCCTCATCCTCATCCTCAAGCAGATCCCGCACGCGGTAGGCTACGACGCCGATCCCGAGGGTGACTTCGCGTTCCGCCAGCCCGACCAGGAAACCACATTTTCGGCGCTGGCCGAGATCATCGGGAAGATCGAGCCGGGCGCCGCGCTCATCTCGCTGGTGGGGTTGCTGCTGCTGCTGATCTGGGACCTGCCGGCGTTCAAGCGGCTCAGGCTCCTGCCGGGGCCGCTGGTGGTGGTGGTCGCGGGGCTGGTGATCAACGCCGTCCTGCTGCGCACGGCGCCGGACTTCGCGCTCAGCGGCAGTCACCTGGTGCAGCTGCCCGGCGACGGCACGCCGTCGAGCCTGCTCGCCGAGCTGACGCAGCCGCGCTGGTCGGCGATCGTGCAGCCGACCGTGTGGACCGTGGCGGTGACGATCGCGCTGGTGGCGAGCCTGGAGACCCTGCTGAGCCTCGAGGCGACCGACAAGCTCGACCCCTGGAAGCGGAAGTCGCCGGCCGACCGGGAACTGCTGGCGCAGGGGGCCGGCAACCTCGTCGCCGGACTGGTGGGCGGCATTCCGCTCACGGGCGTCATCGTGCGCTCGGCGGCGAACATCGAGTCGGGCGCGCGCACCCGGCTGTCGGCGATCCTGCACTCGCTGCAGCTGCTGCTCGCCGTGCTGCTCACGCCGTGGCTGCTCAACAGCATCCCGCTCGCCGCGCTCGCCGCGGTGCTGATCTACGTGGGCTGGAAGCTGGCGCACCCCCTGCAGCTGATCCGCGCCTGGCACATCGGGCGGGACCAGTTCGTCCCGTTCTTCGTGACGATCGGCGCGATCCTCGTCACCGACCTGCTGGTCGGCGTCATCATCGGCCTGCTCACCGGCACGTTCTTCATCCTGCGTGAACACGCCCAGGCCCCGGGGCTCACGGTGGTGAGTCCGCCGGGCTCCGTGCTGACGCGCTACTCGCTCGGGCAGCAGGCCACCTTCCTGAGCCGCGTGCGCATCGCCCGCACGCTCGACGCGCTGCCGCCCCACTCGCGGGTGGAGGTGGACGCGCGCGGCTGCCGGCGCATCGATCCCGACGTGCTGCTCCTGCTGCACGAGTTCCGCGAGCGCGCCGAAGAGCGTGACATCGACTACCGCCTCGTCGCCGTGCCGCCGCTGTCCGACGGCCACGTCGGCGGGCACTGACCGGGACGCCCATGCAGAACTACCTCCGCCTGCTCGAGAACAACAAGACGTGGGCCCAGCACGTCACCGAGGAGAATCCGGACTACTTCAAGCGCCAGCTCGGCAAGCAGACGCCGCACTACCTCTTCATCGGCTGCTCGGACAGCCGCGTACCCGCGAACATCCTGACCGGCACCGAGGCGGGCGAGATGTTCGTGCACCGCAACATCGCCGGGCAGGCGCACCCGAACGACCTGAACCTGCTCTCGGTGCTGCAGTACGCCGTGGAAGTGCTCGACGTGAAGCACATCCTCGTGTGCGGGCACTACGAGTGCGGGGGCGTGCGGGCGGCGGCGACGGACGAGCACTTCGGCCTGGTGGACACGTGGCTCGCCGGCATCCGGCACCTGCGGCGCATGCACCAGCGCGAGCTGGACGCGATCACCGACGAGACACTGCGGCTCAACCGGCTCACCGAGCTGAGCGTGCTGCAGCAGGTCTACAACCTCTCGTTCACGTCGGTGGTACGGCAGGCGTGGGAACGGGGGCGCCGGCCGCTGATCCATGGGCTCGTGTATTCGATCGGGGACGGGTACCTGAAGGAGCTGGTGCGGGGGGTGGACTGCCCGGAGCGAGCGGAGGAGCTGGCGCCGCGGTTGTGAGCCGACGGGGAAGGCGGAACGCCTTCCCGTCGGCTCATTGCGAGGAGCGCAGCGACGAAGCAATCCGGGTGCGAAGAGCGGGACCCTGTGCGCGCGCACGGAGTCCCGCTCTTCGCACCCGGATTGCCGCGGCCCCTTCGGGGCCTCGCAATGACGGGGTGTCCCGAGCAGCCCTACCTGCTCCCCGCCGCCTTCCGCTGCAGCTCCACCAGCCGGTTCAGCGCCTCGATCGGCGTCATCGCGTTCAGGTCGAGCGCCTTCAGGTCATCCACCACCGGGTGCGGCAGCGGATCCGTGAACAGCGCTAGCTGCCCCGGATCGGGCGGCGGGGGCGGCGCGCCCGGCACCACCCGGTGCTCGCCCTCGAGCCGGTGGAGCACCTCGCGCGCCCGCGTCACCACCGCGCTCGGCAGCCCCGCGAGCTCCGCCACGTGCACGCCGTACGAGCGGTCGGTGCCGCCCGGCGCGAGGCGGTGCAGGAACACCACCCGGTCGCCGGTCTCGCGCACGAGCACGTTGTAGTTGCGCGCGTGCTGGAGCTGCTCGGGCAGCTGCATCAGCTCGTGGTAGTGGGTGGCGAACATCGTCTTGCAGCCCACCCGGTCGTGCAGGTGCTCCGACACCGCCCAGGCGATGGCGACGCCGTCGTAGGTGCTCGTGCCGCGGCCGATCTCGTCGAGCAGCACCAGGCTCCGCGCGGAGGCGCCGTGCAGGATGGCGCTCGTCTCGGCCATCTCCACCATGAAGGTGGACTGGCCGCGCGCGAGGTTGTCGCTGGCGCCGACCCGCGTGAAGAGCCGGTCCACGAGCCCGAGACGGGCCTCGTCGGCGGGGATGAAGCTGCCGAGCTGCGCCAGCACCACGCAGAGCCCGATCTGCCGCAGGATGGTGCTCTTGCCGGCCATGTTGGGGCCGGTGACGAGCAGCACGCGCTCGGTCTCGCTGAAGTGCACGTCGTTCGGCATGAACGCCTCGCGCGGCATGAGCCGCTCGATGACGGGATGCCGTGACGCCTTCATCGTCAGGTCGAAGCCGTCGTGCAGCGCCGGGCGCACGTAGCGATGACTCTCGGCGACCTCGGCCAGCGCCGTCCACACGTCGAGATGCGCGAGCACGCGCGCGGTGCGCTGCACCCGCGCGATGGCGTCGCCCACCGCGGTGCGGAGCGCGGCGAACAGCTCCGCTTCCCGCCGCCCGATGTGCTCCTCCGCGCCGAGCACCTTCGCCTCGTAGTCCTTGAGCTCGGGCGTCACGTAGCGCTCGGCGCCGGCGAGCGTCTGCCGCCGCTCGTAGTCGGCCGGCACCCGGTCGCGGTGCGCGTGGGTGACCTCGAGGAAGTACCCGAACACCTTGTTGAATCCCACCTTGAGCGACGGGATGCCGGTCCGGTCGCGCTCGCGCTGCTGGATGGCGGCGATGGTCTGCTTGCCGCCGTCCCGGAGCCCGCACAGCTCGTCGAGCTCGGCGTCGTAGCCCTCGCGGATCACGCCGCCCTCGGCGAGCGTGGCCGGCGGACGGTCGACGAGCCCGCGCGCGAGCAGCGTGGCGAGATCGTCGAGCGGGTCGAGCTCGTCGCGGCACGCGGCGAGACGCCCGCCCGACTGCGACGCGGCGAGCTCCGCGAGTGCGTGTCCCACCTCCGGCAGGCGCACGAAGGAGTCCCGGAGGGCCCCGAGCTCGCGCGGCGTGGCGCGTCCCGCGGCCGCGCGGCCCGCGAGCCGTTCGAGGTCGCGCACGCCGTCGAGCGCCTCGCGAAGGCGCTGACGCGCCGCGCCCTTCCCGAGCGCGGTCTCGACGGCGTCGAGCCGCGCCTCGATGGCGGCCACGTCGCGCAGCGGCGACAGCACCCACTGCCGCAGCAGGCGCCCGCCCATGGGCGTGACGGTGCGATCGATGGTCTTGAGCAGCGTGGCGGCCTCGTTGCCCGCGAGCAGCGGCTCGACCAGCTCCAGGTTGCGGCGGGTCATCTCGTCGAGCCACAGATGAGCGTCGCTGCGGCGCACGGTGGGACGGCCCAGGTGCGGCAGCCCGCCGGGCTGCAGCTCGGCGAGGTAGCGCAGCAGCGCGCCGGCGGCGCCCACGGCCGGGGCGTCGTCGCTCGCGATGCCCAGGCCGTCGAGGCCGGCGAGCTGGAAGCGGCGCGCGAGATCGTCGCCGGCGAGCGGGGCGTCGAACTCCCACTTCTCGCGCTCGGTGCGGAGCCAGCCGCCGGACAGCTCGGTGCCGACGGGCACCACCACCTCGGCGGGGCCGTAGCGCTGCAGCGCGTCGCCGAGCGCGTCGGGACCGATGCGCTCGAGCACGAATTCGCCGGTGGAGAGGTCGATGGCCGCGAGCCCGGTCCCCGCGGCGGCGACGATCCAGTTGTTCTTCGCGCCCGCGAGCCAGCCGTCCTGCAGCAGCGCGCCGGGCGTCACCGTCTCCACCACTTCGCGGCGCACGATGCCCTTGGCGAGCTTCGGGTCCTCGACCTGCTCGCAGATGGCGACGCGGTGGCCGGCGGCGACGAGCTGCCGCAGGTACTCGGCGGCGGCCTTCACGGGCACGCCGGCGAGCGGGACGCCGTCGCCCCGCGCGGTGAGGGTGATGCCGAGGACGCGCGCGCCGAGCTCGGCGTCGTCGAAGAACATCTCGTAGAAGTCGCCCATCCGGAAGAACAGGATGGAGCCGGCGTGCCGCGACTTGATGTCGCGGTACTGCGCCATGAGGGGCGTGTCCTCGCCGAGCTTCACGCTCACGGGTCGCGCACCACGAAAGGCTGGCCGCCGAGCGTCGCCTTCACGCGGGTGGCGGCGGCGACGGCGTCGGCGCGCGAGGCGTAGCTCCCCACGCGCACCTTGTGGAAATCGCCTTCGCGCACGACGATCGCGTCGAAGCCCGCCCGCTTCGCGCGCAGCAGCTGCGCATCCGCCTCCGCCGGGGTCTTCGCGGCGATGACCTGGACGCGCCAGGCCGGCATGCGCGCCGGCGGCGGGGTGGATTCGGGCTTCGCGACCGTCGGTGCTGCGGGCGGAGGTACGGTCACCGGCGCCGTGGCGACCGGTGTGACGGCCTTCGGCAGGGCAGTGTCGGCCTGCACGACCGCCGGCTTCACCGTGTCGCGCACGGCGACGACCTTGCTGCCGCAGGCGGTGGCGAGCTTCGCGAGCTCGCGCCGCGTCGCCGCGTCCTGGCCGACGCGACCAAGGCCTTCGGAGACCCAGCGGCAACCGGCGAGGCTGTCCTTCGCGCGCAGCAGGGAGCGACCGGCCCACACGGCCGCGGTGGGAAAGAGCGGCGAGGCGGCGTAGTCGCCGTGGAACTTCTCGAGCTGGCGAGCCGCGGCGGCGGGATCGCCGTTGGCGTACTCGAGCTGGGCGAGCCGCACCACGGCGTCGTCGGCCCAGGTGGAGAGCGGGTACTCGGAGACGACCCGCTGCAGGCGCTGGCGCGCGTCGTCCACCGTCGGGGCCACGAGCCCCTGCGCGTAGAGCACCTGCGCGAAGGCGCTGTCGGCGGGCGACACGGACTTCTCGAGCGCGGCGAGCGAGGCGCGGGCGGAGTCGATGCGGCCGTCCTGCGCGAGGCGGACGGCCGCCAGCACGCGCGCGTCGGACTGTGCCGGCAGTGCGGCGGGGCCGGCGGCGATGGCCACCAGCACCGATGCCAGCGCGGCGCTCAGGTGACCCGTCACGTCACGCCACCTTGCGGTGCTGCGACGCGGCCAGCTCGAGCACCAGGTCGAGCATCGTGCTGGTCTCGTCGCGCAGCGTGGTGCTCTTGAGCGACTGGTCGGCCGCGAGCGTGGCCGCGAGCGCACCGCGGAGCCGGTCGGCGCTCCAGCGCTCGGCCCAGCGCGCCCAGAGGCGCGGCTCGGCGCGCCAGTCGGGCAGGCCGAAGGGCCGGGCGCGGAAGATGGCGTTCTGCAGCCACTGCTCCAGCGAGCGGCCGCGCATGCCGCCGTCGAGCTGCGCGCGCGCCAGCGACACACCCACGAGCGTGGTGCCGAGCAGGGTGACGAGCTTGACGCCGCTGACGCCCGATTGCGACAGCACCGGCTCGACGAGCGCGGTGGCGCGCGCGGTGTCGTCCTCCATCACGGCGTCGCGCCAGTCGGTGACGGTCTCGCCGTGGCGCACGCCGACGAGGTCGCCGATCAGCTCGAGCGTCACCGCCGTGCCCTCGGGCAGCGAGGCGAGCTTCGCCACCTCGGCGCGCAGCACCGACAGCTCGGCGCCCACCGCCTTCACCAGGTGGGCCGCGGCCTCGGGCGTCAGGACGAGACCGGACTGGGACGCCTCGTGCTGCGCCCACTTCGCGGCGCGTTCGGGGGGCAGCGCGTCGCAGCGCACCGTCACCGCGCGCGGGGCGAAATCCTTGTCGGCCTCGGGCTCGCCGGCGCCCTGCACCAGGATGAGCACCGTCTCGGGGCCGGGCTTCGCGAGCCACTTGAGGAGCGCGGTGCGGGTCTTCGCCTTCTTCTGCCAGCCGTCCACGTCGCGCAGCAGCACCACGCGGCGCTCGGCGAGCATGGGGAGCGTCTCGAGCAGGCTCTCGAGCGCCTCCGCGTCGAGCGACGTGGCGGTGCGCTGGTCGAAGTTGAAGTCGCGGAGCGAGGGGTCGAGCGCGCGATCGAGGATGAGGCGGACCGCCTCGTCCTTCAGGACGTCTTCCGGGCCGACGAGGTAGTAGACGTTCGCGACGTCGCCCGACTTCAGGGCGCGGTGGAGGGCATCGAACGAGAGGTCGGCCATTCTAGCTCTCTGGCGCGCAGCACCCGCACGCCGACGTCGAGCGCGCGCGTCAGCGACGCGCAACGCCCGCAGGCGGAGAGGTGCTCGCGCATGTCGGCATCCGGCGTGGCCGGGTCACCGTCGCGCCAGGCGGAGAAATGCCGTCGGAACGACCGGCAGGTGAGGCTGGGGGACATTGGGCGGAAGAATAGAGGGATGAGCGAGGCGGCGGGAGGCCCTACGACAAAGGGCTCCGATGTGCTCGGAGCCCCCCGTCATCGCCCATCAGCCTGCCCTAGTCGAGATACGGCGCGATCATCTCCGCGAAGCTCGCCCGGGCGCGGTTCAGCCGGCTCTTGACCGTGCCGAGGTTGCAGTGCGTCACCTCGGCGATCTCCTCGTAGCTCTTGCCCTCGAGCTCGCGGAGCACGAACACCTGCCGGTGGTGCGGCGAGAGCTGCGCGACGGCGTTGTCGACGAGCTCCTTCAGGTGCCGGTTCTGGAACATGTCGTCCGGCCGGCTGCGGCTGTCCTCGAACTGCAGGGGCCGCGTGTCCTCTTCGTGCTTGGAGCGGTTGCTCTGGTAGAACACCAGCGGCGAGCGGCTCCGGTTGCGGAGCTCGTTCTTCGCGAGGTTCGACGCGATGGTGTAGACCCACGTCGAGAACTTCTTGGTGCGGTCGAAGCGGTGCAGGTGCCGGTAGACGCGGATGAACGCCTCCTGCACCAGGTCCTCGGCGCGTTCACGATCGCCGATCATGCGGTAGATGAAGTTGAGAAGCCGAACCTGGTAGCGCTTGACGATCTCGCCGAAGGCCCGGGGATCACCTTCGAGGTGACGGGCGACGAGGTCGGCGGTTTCCAGGTTGTGCTTTTCGGAAGCGGGGGAGCTGACCCAGCGGCCCATCGGCCGGGGGGTGCTCGCGGGAATGGCGGCTGCCGTCATTGCACTGTCCGGTTCGCGCGGGGCGAACCGCTCCTGCCTGCTTCGGTTGGGACCGACCCGAGACTTCCGGGTGGCACGGCCGGCGAGGCGCCGTGCACAAGGTTTACGATACCAACCTAAGACAGAACTCCTGTTTGTTCAAGTGTTCTTCCTGAAACATTGAACAAACAGTAACGTCACGAGGGTTTTTCCGTCCTTTATGTCGCCGCGAGATATCATCGCCAGCACCTCCGACCACGGCACCGGATGCACCTCCATGAACTCGTCGGCCTCCCGGGCCGTCTCCCTTTCGACAAGCCCTTGCGCCATAAACAGATGAATGACCTCGTCGGTGAACCCCGGGGTGGTGTAGATTGTGGTCAGCCGCTCCACCGAGGTCGCGTCGCAGCCGGCCTCTTCCCGCAGCTCGCGTCGGGCGCAGGTTTCCGGATCCTCCCCGGCGTCCAACCGTCCCGCCGGGATCTCCCACAGATAGCCGTCGGCCGCGTGCCGGAACTGTCTGAGGAGAAGCACCCGGGGGTCGGGCGCCGACGGCGGGTCGAGGAAAGGCACCACGGCCGACGCGCCGGGGTGGCGGATCATCTCCAGGCGGCCGGTGGAGCCGTCGGGGAAGCGGACCGTGTCGACGTCGAGGTCGATCACGCGTCCGTCGTACACTCGCTCAGCGCCGAGAAGGGTCATGGCAGCATCAGGTCCCGTTGGTGATCCCGAAGTCTAGCGCCACGTGAAGCGCTGGAACCTGCCCCTGGTGCTGGGCGTGCCGCTGCTGATCGCGGTGGCGCTCTGGTACGGCGCGAACGCCTCGCCCGTGCTGCGCGGCGACGCGCGCATTCCGCTCATGATCGCCCCCATCGGCATCGCCGCGATGACGGCGATGCTGGCGGTACTCCTCGGCCTGCGCGCGCCCGAGCCGGTCGCCCCGCTGCGCTGGCCGCTGGTGGCGCTCGCCTTCGTGCTGCAGAGCACCGGCTTCATGCTGATCATGCTGCGCGACCGCTCGCTCGCGCTGCGGCTGCCGGGCGAGGATTCCGGTCGCCTGCTCGACGCCATGGAGGCGGCGTTCCTCGCCTGCCAGCTGCTGCTGCTCGTGGGGCTCGCCGCCTTCCCGAAGGGCGCCGCCGGCCGCGAGGCCCGCAAGCGCTACCTCCTCGACCTTGCCGTCATCAGCGTCAGCGGCGTGCTGGTGTTCTGGGCCGCCGCCGAGAGTCCCATCGCGCCGTCGCGCGTGCGGCCGCTGACACACGGCGTGGCCTACGTCACGCTCGACCTGCTCATCCTGTTCACCCTCGTCACCCAGCTGCTGCGCGTGCCGCCGCGGCACCGCGCCTGGCGCGGCCTGCTGGCGATGGCGACGGGCATGGGCTTCATCATCTTCACCGACAGCTGGGGTGCGCACCAGCCCATCGGCACCGCGATGCGCGGCGGGCTGGCGCACGAGCGCTCGATCTTCGGCGCGCTCGTCTTCCTGGCGGGCCTGCTCTACCTCGTGGGCCTCCGCGGCGCGCCCGAGCCGCTGCCGGAGGAGCCCGAGGTCAAGCCCGGCGGGACGGGGCTCGTGTCGTTCGGCGCGCTCACGGCGGGCTACGCCCTGCTTGCCATCGTGGCGCTCCGCTCCCAGTCGCCACTCATCACGACGCTCACCGTGGGGGCGGCACTGCTCACCTTCATGGTGGTGGTGCGCCAGCTCGCGGCGATGCGCGACACCCTGCACCACGAGCGCAGCGAGGCCCGGCGCGAGGCCGAAAACCGGTTCCGCTCGCTGGTGGCCAATGCCTCCGACGTCATCATCGTGCTCTCGCGCGACGGCGTGGTGGTGTACGCGAGCCCCTCCACCCAGCGGCTGTTCGGCGTGCCGCCGGAGCAGCTGCTGGGCGAGCCGCTCGAGCGGCTGCTGCACCCCGACGAGGCGCCCGCCGCGCGCAGCTTCATGGACGAGCTGCTGTCGCGCCCGTGGGGCAGCGTGACCCGCACCTGGCGCCTCAACCGCCGCGACGACGCGTGGGCCTGGGGCGAGACCACCGCCACCAACCTGCTCGCCGACCAGGCGGTGGGCGGCATCGTGCTCAACACGCACGACGTGAGCGAGCGGCGCGAGCTGGAACAGCGCCTCTCGCACCAGGCGATGCACGACGGCCTCACCGGCCTGCCCAACCGGGTGCTGCTCCGCAGCCGGCTCGAGCAGGTGCTGCGGCAGGCGCCGCGCGCCGGCATCGGCCCGACGCTGCTCTTCCTCGATCTCGACGGCTTCAAGAACGTGAACGACACGCTGGGCCACGCGCAGGGTGACGCGCTCCTCGTGGCCGCCGCGACGCGGCTGCGCGAGGCGGTGCCCGACGCCGACGTGATCGCGCGCCTGGGCGGCGACGAGTTCGCGGCGCTGCTCGCGGCACCGGTGGACCGGCAGACCGTCACCGACGCCGCGCAGCGCGTCACCAACGCCTTCAAGGCGCCGTTCCGCGTCTTCGGCCGCGAGGTGCCGGGCTCGGCGAGCGTCGGCGTCGCCATCGCCGGCCCCGCCGACACCGCGGGCGACGTGCTGCGCCACGCCGACATCGCCATGTACCTCGCGAAGGCGAACGGCCGCGCGCGCTTCGAGCTGTTCGAGCAGCGCATGCTCGAGGCCGTGGTGGGCCGGCTGGGCCTGCAGGCCGACCTGCGCCACGCGCTGGGGCAGGACGGCTCGGGCGGCTTCTTCCTCGACTACCAGCCCATCGTGGAGCTCGCCACCGGGCGGCCGGTGGGCCTCGAGGCGCTGCTGCGCTGGGAGCATCCGGACCAGGGGCGCATCACGCCGGCCGTGTTCATCCCGCTCGCCGAGGAGACGGGGCTCATCGTGCCGCTGGGGCGGCGCGCGCTGCAGCTGGCCTGTCACGACGCGGCGCAGTGGGTGCAGGAGCACGCGTCGCTGCACGTGACGGTGAACCTCTCGGCGCGGCAGATTCCCGACCCGGGCCTGGTGGACGAGGTGGCCTCGTCGCTCGCCGCGTCGGGCCTGCCGCCGGCGGCGCTGGTGCTCGAGCTCACCGAGAGCGCCATCATGCAGCAGCCCGAGCGCTCCGCCAGCGTGCTGCGCGAACTGCGCGCCCTCGGCGTGCAGCTCGCCATCGACGACTTCGGCACCGGCTACTCGTCCCTCAGCTACCTGCAGCAGCTGCCGGCCACCACGCTCAAGATCGACCGCTCGTTCCTCGCGGGGCTCGACGGCAAGGACGGGCGCACGCTCATCCGCGGCATCGTGGGGCTCGCGAACGGGCTGTCGCTGATCACGGTGGCGGAGGGGATCGAGACGAGCGATCAGGCGGCGATGGTGCGGAAGCTCGGGTGCATGTGCGGGCAGGGCCTGTTCTTCGCGCCGCCGCTGCCGGTGGGGGAGGTGGCGGCGTGGCTGGATGAGCGGTTGGG
>DASUOW010000278.1:0-4133 GCA_036276435.1 Gemmatimonadales bacterium | reverse complement strand
GGTGGCCGACTTCGGCATCGCCCTCGCCGTGAGTGCGGCGGCCGGGGGCCGCATGACCGAGACCGGCCTCTCGCTCGCCCTGGCCGACCGGTACCGCATCGAGCGCGAGCTCGGCCAGGGCGGCATGGCCACGGTCTATCTCGCGGCCGACCTGAAGCACGACCGCAAGGTGGCACTCAAGGTCTTGAAGCCTGAACTGGCCGCCGTGCTGGGGGCCGAGCGCTTCGTCGTGGAGATCAAGACCACCGCGGCGCTCCAGCACCCGCACATCCTGCCCCTGTTCGACTCCGGCACCGCCGAGGGCTTCCTGTATTACGTCATGCCCTTCATCCAGGGCGAGACGCTGCGCACGAAGCTCGACCGCGAGCGGCAACTGGGCATTGACGAGGCGGTGCGGATCACGACCGAGATCGCCGACGCCCTGGACTATGCGCATCGGCAGGGCGTGATCCATCGCGACATCAAGCCGGAGAACATCCTGCTGCACGACGGCCGCCCGATGGTGGCCGACTTCGGCATCGCCCTCGCCGTGAGTGCGGCGGCCGGGGGCCGCATGACCGAGACCGGCCTCTCGCTCGGCACGCCGCACTACATGAGCCCCGAGCAGGCCACCGGGGAACGCGAGATCTCGGGGCGAAGCGACGTGTACTCGCTCGGCTCGATGCTGTACGAGATGCTCACCGGCAACCCGCCGCACACCGGCGCCAGTGCCCAGCAGATCATCATGAAGATCGTGACGGAGGAGCCTGCCCCGGTCACGAAGCTGCGCAAGTCGGTGCCGCCGAACATCGCGGCCGCCGTCGCGAAGTCGCTCGAGAAGCTGCCGGCCGATCGCTTCGAGAGCGCGAAGGCGTTCGCCGAGGCGCTGAAGAACACGTCGTACACGACCGTGCTGCTCAGCAGTGCCGCCGCCACGGGCCGGACCACCCGCTGGAAGCCGGCACTGGCCGCCGGGCTGCTGGTCGGCGCCCTCGCAGGCGCGCTCGCCGCTCGCGCATGGGCGCCGGCCTCCCCTGCAGCCGGCGACCGTATCCGCGAGCAGATCACCTTCAATGGCCGCTCGACGCGCCCCGCCATCGCGCCGGACGGCGACTTCATCGCCTTCGTGGAGACGGCCTGCGAGCATGCGCGGTATGGCCGCTGCCGCTCGTCGCTGCTGGTGCAGGAAGTGGGCAGCACGCAGTCGCGCATCCTGCTGGGCGACGCCCTCGCCCTGGGCACGCCACGCTGGAGCCATGACGGCCGGGTGCTGGTCGTGAATGGACGGCTCGACGACGACCGGGTCGGTCTCTTCGCCGTCTCCCGCCTGACGGGCGCGGTCCAGCTCCTCGGCCCTGGCGGCGCCTACGACACGCATCCCGCCGCCGACAGCGTCCTGCTCCTTCCGACCCGCGCACCAGGGAAGGGCGTGGGGCTGGTCATCAGCCTTGCCAACGGGGCGATCGCCGACAGCGTGCGCCTCCCGTTCCACTGGACGCGCGACGTGAGCTGGTCGCCCGATGCCGGGCACATCGCCGCGTCGACGGTGGGTGGGATCACGGTGGTCGATCGCACCGGCGCCGTGAGCGCGTCGTTGCCCATGAGCAATCGGAGCGATCTCCGCTGGAGCGACGACGGTCGCGCGCTGCTGACGTTCCGCGCCGGCGCGGTCAAGGAAGACGAGCTGATGCGGATCCCGATGACCCGCGACGGCGCGACGGCGGGGGACGCCGAGCTCTTCATGTCCCGGGTCCCGACGCTGTATCAGGGGCAGTTCGATCTGGCGCGGCGCACTGGACAGCTCGTCCTGGCCACCGGCGACGCCATCACCGACATCCGCTCCTTCGACCTGACGGCGCATCCGTTCCTGGGGCGGACGGAGGCGCGTGGGACCACCTGGTACGGCGATCCGGTGCTGTCGCTCGACGGGAGCTCGATCTTCTACTATCGCGGCGACGCGCTGGGCGACAACGTCTACATGCTCGACCGCGCCACGAGTCGGGAGGAAGCGCTCACCGCCCAGCGCACGGCCGGCTGGCGCTTGGAGCCATCGGCCGATGGCCGACGGCTGGTCTACACGCGCCACAGCCCCGTCGGCACGCGCGTCGAGTCCATGGAATTGCCATCGCGCCGGGTCGTGGTGGATACCACGAGCCCCAGGCTCGCGGGCATCGTCGCCGTGGTTCCCGGTGCCATCCTCGGCCAGCGGGAGGAGGACGGCGCCCTGCTGCTGAAGGCGACCCCGGACGGTGCGTGGACGCCGATCCCGATACCCGATTCGATTGGCGTGCTCAGCTTCGCAGCGTCCCCCGACGGCGCGCAACTGGCACTCGCCGGCGTGTCGACGTCCTCGTCCGATGATTCGAGCCCGCGCTTCGCGTCCGCGCGCGAGCGCCGCCCGATGCTGGGGTTCGTGCCCCTAAGCGGCGGCGGCGTGCGGGTGGTGGGCACGCTGGAGCCGGACGAGCCGGCGCCGACCTTCAGCTGGGATCGCGATGGCAGCCTGTACCTCGCTCGCGCACTGCCCACGGACGTGGCGCCGAGCCTCTGGCGGATGTCGCCGGAGAACGGAGCGCTCAACCGCCTCGGCGACCTGCCGGAGGCCTGCGCGCTGTCGTCCATCATGGTGGGGGCGCTCGGGCGCACGGCGGTCTGCCTGGGCGAGGACCTGCGCAGCGACATCTGGCTCATCGACAGCAAGCGAGGGACGAAGTGACGGCTCCACTCGACCGCCTGACGGCGGCCTTGTCCGACCGCTACCGCCTGGAGCGCGAGCTCGGGCAGGGCGGCATGGCCACGGTCTACCTCGCGGAAGATCTCAAGCACGAGCGCAAGGTGGCCATCAAGGTGCTGCATCCGGAGCTCTCGGCGATCATCGGCGGCGAACGCTTCCTCGCCGAGATCAAGGTGACGGCCAACCTGCAGCATCCGCACATCCTCGGCCTCATCGACTCGGGCGCGGCCGATGGCCTGCTCTACTACGTGATGCCCTACGTGAGCGGCGAGACGCTGCGTGGCCGGCTGAACCGCGAGAAGCAGCTCCCCGTGGAGGATGCACTCCGCCTTACGAAGGAAGTGGCCGGCGCGCTCGACTATGCGCACCGCCAGGGCGTGGTGCACCGCGACATCAAGCCGGAGAACATCCTGCTGCAGGACGGCGCCGCGCTCGTCGCCGACTTCGGCATCGCGCTGGCGGTGCAGCAGGCCGGCGGCTCGCGCATGACGCAGACGGGCATGAGTCTCGGCACGCCGGCCTACATGAGCCCCGAGCAGGCCATGGGGGAGCGTGACATCGGCGCCCGCAGCGACGTCTATGCGCTCGGCGCCATGGCCTATGAGATGCTCGCCGGCGAGCCCCCGTTCACCGGCCCGAACTCGCAGGCCATCATGGCCAAGGTGCTCACCGAGGCTCCAATCTCGCTGCGTGCGAAACGGCCCACCGTGTCGCTCGCGACGGAAGCCGCCATCCTGGTTGCGCTGCAGAAGCTGCCGGCCGATCGCTTCGCCACCGCCGCCGCCTTCGCCGACGCGCTGACCAGCCAGTCGGCCACGATGCCGATGACCACCGTCCTTCCCTCGATGCGCCCCGTCGCGTCCACTCGGTGGCGTGGCGCGGCGCTCGCAGCGGGCGCGCTCGCGCTGGCATGCGCGGGCCTCGCGTTCTGGGCGGTTCGACGCGCGCCGGACGCACCCGTCACGCGCGTCAGCATCGCCTTCCCGAAGGCCGAGCGGCTCCGCGCGGTGGCCACGCGCCGCTTCGCGATCTCGGCCGACGGCGCGCGCATCGTCTACGTCGGACCGGACAGCCTCGGCAGCCGCCTGTGGGTGCGGGAGCTCGACGCGCTCGCCGCCCGTCCGCTTGCCGGCACCGAAGGCGCGCAGGCACCGTTCTTCTCCCCGGATGGGCAGTCGATCGGCTTCTTCACCGGCGTCCCCGGCGACCTGCGGGTGGTGCCGGTGGCCGGCGGCCCGACGGTCACCCTGGTGCGCGACGCGGCCAACCCCTGGGGCGGCGACTGGGGTGCGGACGGCCGGATCTACTTCGTGAGCGCCGATGCCAAGCTCGCCCGCGTGCCCGCCGCGGGCGGCGCCCTCGAAACGATCAGCGTGCTCGACTCGGCCCGCGGCGAGACGGAGCACGACTGGCCGCAGCT
>DASUOW010000277.1:0-2427 GCA_036276435.1 Gemmatimonadales bacterium | reverse complement strand
GACGACGGCCCCCGCACCAGTTCGTGCGGGGGCCGTCGTGGCAGATGACATCGGTCGAGAGGCGCCGGGCGGAGTCGAACCGCCGCATGGAGGTTTTGCAGACCTCTGCCTTACCACTTGGCTACGGCGCCTGAAGCGCCGTCTTGGGGCGGCGCAAGTCCATGAAACTATTGCATCTGCGGGTCGCGGTCAACGCGGGGTGCTAGCTTATCGTGGATGAGTGCCCATGCCTCAGAGTCCGTCGGGCTCGCCACCCTGACCCGCACGCCGAGCCCGATGGACACGCAGAAGCCGCTCGCCGAGATCGCGAGCCGTCTCTGACGGCGGGCGGAACCGATCGGCCGGTGGTGGCGTTGGGTCGGTACATGCCACTCGACACATCGAACGCCCCGGGGCGCCGGCGGTGACACCCTCCCGTCAGCCACGCAGTGCGCCACACCTGCTCACCCTGGAGCGCGGCGCCTCGTTCCGTGCGCGCCTGATCGCGCGGGACGAGCGGGCGCTGGTGGAGCTCATCGACCACGCCACGCCGTGGCTCCTCGGCATGACCCAGAGCCTGCTGCACGACACCGACGAGGCGGAGGAGGTCGTGCTCGATTGCTTCCGCCAGGCTTGGGATCAGGCCGACCGGATCCCGCCCGAGGAGTCGGCACTGGTGCCGTGGCTCATGCGCGTTGCACGCAACCGCGCCATCGACCGGCTCCGCTCGCGGCGCCGGCGGCAGCTGCGCCACGAGCGTGCGCAGCACGTCGGCGCGCTCGGCGACGACAGCGCGGGCGCGATCCTGCCGGACGAGTCGGCCCTGCCCGGCTGGCACGTGCACGACACCGTGCACGCCGCGCTCCGCGGGCTGCCCGAGGACCAGCGCAGCACAGTCGAGCTCGCCTACTTCGGCGGCCTGACACACTCCGAGATCGCCGAGCGGCTGGCCGTCCCGATCGGCACGGTGAAGTCGCGGCTCAACCGTGCCTACGACAGATTGCGGGGCGCCCTCGCGCACCTGAAGGAGTGGGTATGAACGGCGGGCTGGCACACGAGTGGTTCGTCGAGCACCGGCAGGCGTTCGTCGGCCGGCACCTGGAGCCGGAGGAGGAGCGCGTCTTCGGCGAGCACCTGCGCGGCTGCGCGGAGTGTCGCGACGCGGTCGCCTCGCTCGAGCGCGAACTGGGCTGGTTGGGGATGGGCGTGCGGCCCGTGGCGCCGCGGCCCGGCTTCACCCGCGAGATCTCCGACGCCGTGCTGCGGCCGGCACCCGCGCCGTGGCGGCAGTGGGCGCCGCTCGCCGCGGCGGCCGGACTCGTGCTGGTGCTCGGTCTTGGCTGGCGCGGCGCGCAGCGCCGCGCGGCAGGCCTCGAGGCGGAGCTCGCCTCGTCCCAGGCCCGGCTCGAGGCAGTGGAGGACACGCTGTCCGTGGTGCGACGCGCGAGCCGCGTCTTCCACGCGAGCGTCAAGATGCACGAGCACGTCGGCACGCTCACGATCCTCGACGATCCGGTGACGCACCGCTGGCAGGTGATCGTGGCCGGCCTGCCGCCCGCGCCGCCGGGCGAGTGCTACCAGTTCTGGTTCATCACCGAGGACGGCATGGTGCGCGGCGCCGAGGTGAGTCCGGCCGGCGACCATGCGGCGAAGATCATGCTGGGCATGCCGCCCAAGGGCGGGGCGGTGCTCGGGGCGGCGCTCACCATGGAGACCGTGACTGACAGCGTGGGCCCGCCGAAGGGCATGGAGCTCGCGCACCTCATGCTCGAGTCATGAGCCTCAGCGGCTCGCCACGAGCCGCACGGGGAGCGACACCACCCGGCAGACGCGTTCTCCCTCCGGGCACACGCTCGCGTGCAGCGTCCCGCGGCGCTCGCGCGATGCGGCCGGGATCGTGACCCGCGACGGCCCGATGAAGTAGTCGGGCGCTGCCGGGTCGATCGTGCCGGCGAAGCGCACCACCGTCTCCCCGTCGAGCGCGAGCGCGGGCGGCGCGCCCGCATTCACGCGGGCATGCCCCAACGCTACCACGTGCAGCACCAGCGAATCGGCGACCTGCGCCGTCTCCAGGCGGACCAGCGCCGGCGGCGGCGCCGGCGCGCACGCGCCGAGCAGCAGGAGCAGCCCTACTCCGCCAGCAGCTGCTCGATGCGCCGACGCCAGCGCTCGTGCTCCGCGTCGCCCACGTGGAACTCCCCGTAGGTCTCGGTGCGAATCATCCCCCTCCTGTCGATCAGCACCAGCGACGGCCAGTACCGGATGCCGTAGAGCTGCCATGTCCTCGCGTCGTTGTCCTGCGCGTTGGGATACTCGATGCCGTACCGCGCCAGCGCCTGCGCGACGTTGGCCCGGTCGTGTTCCCCCGACCAGGGCGGGAACTCTGGCGTGTGGATGCCGATGACCGTGAGGCCGCGTGCGCGATACTCACGGTCGAAGGCCACGAGG
>DASUOW010000276.1:0-10069 GCA_036276435.1 Gemmatimonadales bacterium | reverse complement strand
GCAGCCTGGGTCGAGCGCGCACCCGAACTCGACGGCAAGCCCTACCTCGGCTTCGCGCAGGTGATCACGACCGACAGCCTGCTCGCGCGCCAGCGCGATGTCGCCGGCACGAGGATCGACCTGCGCACCTTCCTCGCCGCTCGTCTCCTCGACGTCGTGCTGGGCGATCGCAATCGCGCGGCCCACGCCTGGCTCTGGGGCTGGGACGTGGAGCGCGGGCTGTGGGTGCCCATCGCCCGTGCGCAGGGGCAGGCCATGCTGCGCGCCGGCCGCGTGAGCCGGCTGCTCCTCGGGGTGTATCAGCCCGGCTTCGTCTCCTTCGGGCCGAAGACGCCGGCCACGCGCGCGCTCACCGTGCGCGCCTGGGACCTGGACCGGCCGTGGCTCAGCCTGCTCGACCGCGCGACGTGGGACAGCGTCGCCGCGGCGCTGCACGCGCACCTCGACGACGCGGCCATCGAGCGGGTCGTCGCCGCCCTGCCCGAAGCGCATCGCCGGCTCGCCGGCGAGGAGATCGCGCGCTCGCTGCGCATGCGGCGCGATGCGCTGCCGCGCGTCGTCGACGAGTACTACGCACTCATGACGCACTACGCGGACGTCGAGCTCTCGGGTCTCGGGGACGGCGTGCGTGTCGTCCGCGCCGAGGATGGCGCGCTCGACATCGCGGTGGAGCGGAACGGGCAGTGGGAGCCGCTGCGGCGCTTCGAGGAGCGGGAAACGGAGGAAGTGCGCCTGCACCTCGGCGCCGGCGAGGATCGGCTCCTGCTCGAGGGCGTCGAGCACTCGGGTGTCGGCCTGCGCGTGACGGGCGGGGCGGACCTGGACAGCGTGGTGCGCCCGGGCCTCTCGACGCAGCGCGTGGTGCTCTACGACGAGCGCGACGGCATCGGACGTTCGCCGGACGACGCCGCGCGCCTCGTGCCCCACGGTGCCGGGCGGCAGCTGCGCTGGGAGGGCAGGGTGGCGCCGCTGCCGCCGGACGGGGGCGTACGCCGCTCGCCCGCGATGGTCCTCAGCTACAACGGCGACCTGGGCCTCATCGTCGGCGCCGGCATGCAGTGGAAGCGCTACGGGTTCGACGAGCCCGTGTACCGCCAGCGCGCCCGGGTCACGCTCGCCTACGCGACGAAGCTGTCGAGCTTCCGCGGCACGGCGTTCTTCGAGCGCCGCGACGTGCTGCGGAACGTCCACCTCTCCGCCGACCTGCTCGGCTCCGGCATCGAGGTCGTGCGGTTCCACGGCCTCGGCAACGAGACGGTCGACACGGCGGAGGGGGGATTCTACCGCGCGGTGCACGAGGAGTACGCCTTCCGCCTCATGGCGGGCTTCTCGCGCGATCCCGCGTTCGAGCTGCGCGTCGGTCCCGTGCTGTCGATCCAGTACACCGACACCACGGACACCGGCTCGCTCGTCGCCCTCGAGAATCCCTACGGCGCCGGGGACTTCGACATCGCCGGCGTGGAGGCCACGTTCCACTATCGCCCGGATCGCTCGAGCTTCGCGCCGGGCGTCGGCGTGGCGTTCACCGCGACCGGCCAGTTCTTTCCCGCCATCCTCGACGCCGAGGCGCCGTTCGGCGGCGTGAGCGCCGAGGTGGACGCCACCTGGGTGCCGCACCTCGCCGGGCGACTGATCGTGGCGGCGCGCCTCGGCGGCAGCGTGCTCGGCGGCACGGTGCCGTTCGCCCGGGCGGCGCGCGTCGGCGGGCCGCGCACGCTGCGCGGATTCGCCGTGGACCGGTTCGCCGGCGACCGGGGCTCGGCGTACGGCTCGCTCGAGCTGCGTTCGCGGCTCACCCGCTTCCGGCTCGGCATCGCCCCCGGCGACCTCGGCGTGCTCGTCTTCGGCAGCGGTGGGCGGGTCTGGCAGAGCGACGAATCCTCCGGCACCGTGCACTGGGCCGGCGGCGGAGGACTCTGGATCGCGCCCACCCTCAACTGGCTCCCCGGCCTCGACGACATCGTCGGCCGGGTCGAGGTGGCGCACAGCGACGAGGGGACCTTCTTCTACTTCGGGACCGGGTTCCGCTTCTGAGGGGCGTCAGCGAACCCGGACTTTCCCGCGGGAGCTAATCCGGCAGCGTGTTTCCAGCCTGCCACTGCGTGGCGTGCAGCCGGTCCAGCAGGTCCAGCACGCGCTCGCGCTCGGCGTGCGTCGGGAGGAAGAGCAGGTCGCCGTCCTGCGCCCACCCGAGGGCCGTGCGCACGGCGTCGTACTCGCTCGGCGCGTGCGCGATGCTGTCCGGCACGGCGCCGAGCGCGAGGAACTCGCTCTCCATCACGCCGCTCGCCTCGCCCACCGCGCGGCCGCGCAGGAACGCTTCCATCTCCTTCAGCACGATGCGGTCGGGCCGCATCGCCCAGGTGCTTCGTGCGAAGGCGCGGAGCGCCTCGTCGTCGCGGTCGCCGGCCTGGCCGAGCACCACGAGCCGACGGCGCGCGGGCAGGGCGGCGGCAAGCGCCGCCATCGCGTCCATGCCGTGCGGGTTGTGCACGAAGTCCACCAGCGCCGTCACGCCGCCGAAGCGGTAGACGTTGAGGCGGCCCGGGTTGTCGCGCGGGGTGTTGCTGAACGTTCCGAGCGCGGCGCGGATCGCCTGGACCGGCAGTCCCGCCACGGTCGCGAGCGCGGCGACGCCGAGCGCGTTCTGCACGTTGTGGCGCGCGGCGCCGCCCAGGGTGAGCGGGATGTCGGCGAGGGGCATGACGTCGCACCGCGTGCCGCCCACGTGGAGCACCAGCGTGCCGCGCTCCACCCAGGCGGCGTCGCCGCCCGCGGCGAGGTGCCGCTGCACCACCGGTGACGCGGCTTCGTGCGAGATCCACAGGATCGGCGCCGTCACGGCGCGCGACTTCTCCAGCAGCACCGGATCGTCGGCGTTGAGCACCAGCCGGCCGCCCGGCAGCACGGCGCGACCCACCACCAGCTTCGTCTCGGCGAGCGAGCGCACGTCATGGATGCCCCACTCCCCGAAGTGATCCTCGCCCACGTTGGTCACGATGGCGGCGATCGCGCGGGTGGCGGCGAGGCCGCGGCGCAGGATGCCGCCGCGCGCCGTCTCGAGCACGGCGAACTCCACGCGCCGGTCCCGAAGCACGAGGCGGGCGCCGGCCGGCCCGGCCCAGTCGCCGCGATCCACGGTCGTCTCGCCGATGGTGACGGTGTCGGTGCTGCTGAAGCCGGTGAGCCGGCCGGCGGCCCGCGCCACGGCGGCGAGCAGGCGCACCGTCGTCGTCTTGCCGTTGGTGCCCGTCACGAGCACGATGGGCACGTCGTGCACCGCGGCCCAGTCCACCGCGTCGGGGGCGGGAATCGCGGCGACGGGCCACGTCGTCGAGCCCGTGCCGGCCCCCACCGACACCTCGTCGGGATCGTGCAGGCAGGTCACGCCATGCGCCGCCGCCGCGCGGTGGATGGCCACGAGCGCGGGCCGCGCCTCGCGCCGGATCATCCGGCGGATCCTCTTCGCGGCCACGCCGTACTGCGGCGCGTGATCGCCCAGCACCCGCGCCGCCGCGGATGCCACGGCCCACTCGTTGATCTCGGTCGCCGAGAGGAGGCCGTCGATCGGCGCGCTCACGGCCAGGCTCGCCCCGTGCGGAAAGCGGCGCGTGATGACCTGCTCGTCCGTCCAGCCCACGCCGTCGAGCATCCGGCGCGCCTGCGCCGCCCAGGCCGCGACGAACGGCTCCACCAGCTCGTCGGGGCAGGTCACCTCGGCGACGGCACCGGGCCGCTCCCACAGCAGGTTGGGCCCCGGGACGCGCCGCGAGTCGTGCAGGACGATCGGGCTCTCGGCGACCTGGTCGGTCATGCGGCGGGCCTCAGTCGTCGAGGTCCCGCGCGATGCGGACGCCGCGCTCGTCGCGCACCAGTTCGCCCTCGTGCACCACGGGCTCCGGCGCCATCGGCACCTCCACGTACGCGGGCCGCGGCTTCTCCGGCGCCATGCCCGCCTCGGGCTGGAACTTCGTGACCTGCTTCCAGCCCCGCGCGATGGCGTCCACGAAGATCAGGAGCACGTCGCCCGGCCGGCCCATGGCGAGCGCGGCGTCGATCGCCTCCGCCTCGTCGGGGATCATCTGCGCCTGGCTGGCCGGCACCCCCTCGGCGAGCAGCGTCTCGTGCAGCATGCACGGCACCTCGTCCGCGCGGCGCCCGCGCAGGCTGTCGTCGCGGCGGCAGATGTAGTGGTCGAACCGCCCGGAGCAGATCCTCGCGATGGCGCGGATGTCCTCGTCGCGCCGGTCGCCGGGGGCCGCCACCACCACGATGCGCCGGCCCGTCACGTCGAGACGCGCCACCAGCTGGCACATCGCCTCGACCGCCGAGGGGTTGTGGCCGTAGTCGAGGATCACCTTGAAGGGGAGCTCGTCGTAGACGTTCATGCGGCCCGGCGCCTGGAAGAACGTCGAGTCGAAGGTGCGCAGGCCGTGGCGGATGTCCTCCAGCTTCACGCCCATGCTGAACGCCATCGCCGCCGCGAACATCGCGTTCTGCACGTTGTGCACGGCGCGGCCCTCGAGCGTGGCCGGCACCAGGTGGCTCCACAGCAGCGGGATGTGCGTGCCGCGGTCGTAGATCGTGATCATCTGCCCGTTGATGCCCGTCTCCAGCGACACCGCCCGCCCGCCGTGGCGGATGTGCTCGCGCACCAGCGAGTGCGTCGGGTTCATCGTGACGTAGCAGATGTTCTTCGCCTCGGTGTGGTCGGCCATGCGGAGCACGAGCGGGTCGTCGGCGTTGAGCACCGCGGTGTCCTTCGCCACCTCGATCGGGATCCGCTTCACCTCGGCGAGCTGCTCGAGGGTGTCGATGCCCTTGAGGCCCAGGTGGTCGGACTGCACGTTGAGCACGCACGCCACGTCCACGAAGCGCGTGCCCATGCCGGCGCGCAGCAGGCCGCCGCGTGCCACCTCGAGCACCGCCACCTCCACGTCCGGGTCCTTGAGAACCATGCGCGTGGCGGTCGGGCCCGTCATGTCGCCCTTCACCGTGCACTGGCCGTCGATGTACACGCCGTCGGTGGTGGTGAGGCCCACGGTGCGGCCGGCGAGCTTGTGGATGTGCGCCAGCATGCGTGCCGTCGTCGTCTTGCCGTTGGTGCCCGTCACCACCGCGATCGGGATGCGGAACGGGCTCCCCGGCGGGAAGAGCATGTCCACCACCGCGCCCGCCACGTCCCGCGGCTTGCCCTCGCTCGGCGCCACGTGCATGCGGAAGCCCGGCGCCGCGTTCACCTCGCAGATGGCCGCGCCGTTCTCCTTGTACGACACCGCGATGTCGGGCGACAGGAAGTCCACGCCGCCCACGTCCAGGCCGATCGCCTTCACCGTGCGCACCGCCATCTCCTCGTTGTCCGGGTGCACGAGGTCGGTGACGTCGATCGCGGTGCCGCCCGTGGAGAGGTTGCCGGTCGAGCGCAGGAACACCATCTCGCCCGCGGCGGGCACCGTCTGCCGGGTGTAGCCCTTCGCGGCGAGCAGCCGGTCGGCCTGCGCGTCGAACTCGATGCGGGTCAGCACCTTCTCGTGGCCCACGCCGCGGCGCGGGTCGCTGTTGACGATCGCCACCAGCTCCTCGATGGTGTGGGTGCCGTCGCCGGTGACGTGCCCCGGCACGCGCTTCGCCACCGCCACGAGGCGCCCGTTCACCACCACCATGCGGTGGTCGTCGCCGGTGATGTAGCTCTCCACGATGACGCTGCGGCTCACCTCCTGCGCCGCGCGGAACGCCGCGCGCACCTGCTCGTCCTCGGTGAGGTGGATCGCGACGGCGCGCCCGTGGTTGCCGTTGTACGGCTTCACCACCACCGGGTAGCCGATGTGCCGCGCGGCGCGCACCGCCTCGCCCTCGGTGGACGTGAGCCGCTGCTTCGGCACCGGGAGCCCCAGGATGCCCAGGATCTTGTTCGTCTCCTCCTTGTCGGAGGCGAGCTCCACCGCGATGTGCGGCGTGCGGCTCGTGACCGTGGCCTGGATGCGCTGCTGGTACTTGCCGTGCCCGAACTGCACGAGGCTGAAGCTGTTCAGCCGGATCCACGGGATGCCGCGCTCCTGCGCCGCGTTCACCAGCGACGCCGTGCTCGGCCCCAGCTCGCGCCGCTGGGTGAAGCGGATGAACGCTTCCTTCTCCTGCTCGAAGTCGAAGTCCGGCGGCACGGCGCCGGGCGTGCGCAGCTCGGGCGGCAGCAGCGACTGGATGAGGGTGAGCGCGAGGTTGGCCGCCTCGTGCCCCACCGTCTCCTCCTCGTACTCGTAGATGACCTGGTACAGTCCCGGCCGGTCGAGCGAGCGCGTCTTGCCGAACGTGACCTGCCGCCCGGCGATGTGCTGCAGCTCGATCGCCACGTGCTCCAGGACGTGCCCGAGCCACGTGCCCTCGTCCTCGCGGCAGCGCCGCAGGAAGCCGCCGGCCTCGTCGTAGGAGCAGGTGTGGTCCCCGAGTCCCGGCAGCGCCGCCAGCAGCGCCGAAATGAACGTCTCGCCGAGCCGCACGGTGGGCCACGCCTCGAGCGGACCGAGGTCCACTTCCAGCCGGATCACGGGGAAATGCGCGTACAGGCTCGGCCCCACGTAGACCGAGCGTTCGAGAATCTTCATGATCGCCTCTGACGGATGATCCGGAGGTACCCTGCCTGCTCTAGCCTACCTTCCCAAGCAAAAGGCGGGAAGGGCCTCGCCCCTCCCGCCGTGGCGCTCGCCCGCCGCTGCTCCGGCTATCCCTTGGCCACCGCCACCGATCCCGGCGCCGCGATGCGCGTGTGCAGGTTGAACGTGGAGCCCTGCACCAGGATGTGCAGCCGGATGCCCAGCAGGCAGACCGGCTCGCCCTTGGCCGCCTGGTCCATCGAGCTGAACTCCACTTCCGACGGATCCACCACCGTCACCGCCCCCGAGCCGACCACCTCGATCGTCTCGTCCGGCCCGATGAACGCCGCCGTGTCCTCGTCGAGGCCCATGCCCACCGCGAACGGGTTGTAGGCGAGCGCCGTCAGCAGCCGGCCGAGCCGGTCGCGCTGGCGGAAGTGCTGGTCGATGATGACGCGGTTGGTGAGCCCGAGGCCCGCCGACAGCGTCACGCTGCCCACGCGGGGCGAGGCGCCCTCGTCGCCGAACGCGATCATGTGCTCGGAGAGGAACGCGGCCCCCGCCGAGGTGCCGGCCACGTGCACGCCTCGCGCGTTGAGGATGCGGATCGCCTTGGCCACCGGCGTGCCGCCCAGGTGGGTCGAGAGCCGCAGCTGGTTGCCGCCGGTGAAGAAGACGCCGGTGGCGCGCTCGAGCTTCTTGAGCGTGTCGGGGTTGGCGCCGTCGGTGCGCTCCTCGAGCGTGAACGACTGGGCGCTGCCCGCGCCGAGCTCGTCGAACAGCTCCTCGTAGCGGCTCCCCGTGTCCGACATCAGCGAGGCCGTCGGGATGATCGCGATGCGCGCATGGCGACCGCCGCACAGCTTGACGAAGCGCTTGAGGATCGCCGGCTCCTGGACCTTCTCCGCGCCGCCGATCGGGATGATGTACCCGCGCGGCTGTCCCTCCGTCGCTTTCGACGGGCTCATGCGAGTGCTCCTTCGAAGGTGCCCCGCACCACGGCGGTGCGGTCGCGTAGGTGCCACCGGCCCCGCGCCATCACGTCCTGCACCCCGCCGCGCTCGTCGAGCACCACGAGGTCGGCGTCGGCGCCGGGATGGAGCCGCCCCTTCGCGGGAAGGCGCAGCAGGTCGGCGACATTGGAAGTGAAGGCGGGCAGGACCTGCTCCAGCGGCCGGCCGTGCGCCACCAGCTCGGCGAGCGTGGTCGCGAGCGCGCTCGCCGCGCCCACGTCCATGCTGCGCACGCGGCCCTCCTCGTCGAACACCGGCAGGCAGCCGCCGGCGTCCGAGCTGACGGTGATGCGATGCGACGGCAGTCCCGCATCGTACCAGCGACCCAGCGCGTCGGCTGCGCTCCAGGCGTCCTCGCCGTCCGCCACCGGGAACGCCGTCACGTCCACCGTCGCGCCGCGCTCCGCGAGCGCCATCGCCTCGTCGAACAGGCCGCGGCGGCGGTTCACGTGCGTGGGGTTGAAGACGCGTGCGGGGATCTCCGCCGTCGCGAGCGCCGCGCGCACCAGCTCCAGCCCGCGCTCGCCGTCGCCCATGTGCAGGTGCACGATGCCGGCCTTGCCGGTCATCAGCCCGCCCACGTGCGCCTCTCCCGCGAGTTTGAGGAGTTCTTCAAGCGTCAGCTGGCTGGAGCGATGGTCGCTGAGTGCCACCTCCCCCACGCCGATGATCCGGTCGATGTGCACGATGTCGCCGCGCACCGACCCTGTCAGCGTCACCGGCGGATAGTGGTAGCCGCCCGTGTGGCACCACGCCGAGAGGCCCTCGGCCTCGAGCCCGCGCGCCGTGGCCACCAGGGCCGCCGTGTCGCGGGTGACGTCGTCGGTGCCGAGGACGCCGATCACGGTGGTGACGCCGGCGGCGGTGAAGCGGGAGAGGGGGACGGGGGGGACGCGTGTTTCGTAGCCGGCCTCGCCGCCGCCGCCCGTGAGGTGCGCGTGGCCGTCGATGAGGCCCGGGATGACGCGTCGTCCGTCGAGGTCGAGCTCGGCGACACCGAGGGACGCGTCGAGGGCGGGGGGCTCGGCACCGATCCAGAGGATGGTGCCCCCACCGATCAGGAGATGCTGTCGGCCACGGAGCTCCGGGGCGTACAGCTCGGCGTTACGCAGGAGGTGGAGCATCGATACCGGGAAGCTAGCCACGCGTGACACGGCCCACCACTCGGGGCCCCGTCACCAGCCCGTGGCGGCCTCGGCCCGGGTGCTTGCGCGCTTGAGTCCGCTGCCGCCCTTCACCTCCACCCGCCGCCGCGGCTTGCCGGGGTGGCCCTCCACGATGGGCGGGCGGCCGTCGCCGCGGACCACCGTCTGCCCGAGCCGGCTGAAGTTGATGCTCAGCGCGAGCAGTCGCGCGCTCTCCTGCGGCGCGTGAAAGCCGGTGGAGCGTTCCGAGTCCACGAAGTCGAGCAGGAACTGCGCGCGGCGCTGGAAGTCGCGCGCCGCGCGCAGCGTGACGCGGGTGCTGTCGGCCGTGCGCGCCACCTCGATGTCGGCGATGAGCGCCAGCAGCGCGTCGAGCGCGATCGTGCGCAGCTCGAGCGTGCGCGACTGCACCCGCGCCACGCGGTCCTGCAGCGCCTTCGACGTGCCGTCGTGGCACGGCCGGCACGTCAGGTCCACGTCGGCCAGCGGGTTCTGCGTGCGATGGTCGGTCACCTCGCGCCCACGCACGCGGCGGTGGGGCATGTGGCAGTCGGCGCACGTCACGCCGGCGCGTGCGTGGGCGCCCTGCGAGAACAGCTCGTAGGTGGGATGCTGGGCCTTGAGCACCGGGGCCAGGCTCGTCGGGTGCACCCAGTCGGTGTGCCCGGTGCTGTCGTAGAAGGCGAGGATGGAGTCTGCCGTCACGCCGCGCGACCACGGCAGCGTGAGGCGCTCCTGCGTGCCGGCGAGGTAGTACTCCGCATGGCACTGCGCGCAGACGTACGTCCGCATCTCCTGCGGGGAGGCGTCCCGGTTCACGTCGTAGCGGCGCGTGCCGTGCGCGGCCCGCTCGCGGCGCAGCCCCTCGACGAAGGCCGGCCGCGTCACCCGCAGGCGCATCGTGGCGGGGTCGTGGCAGTCGAGGCACCCGACGGGGTGGCGCACCCGCTCGCGCAGCTCGTCGTAGCTCGACGACCGCAGCGAGTCGGCGCCGCGCATCATGTCGCCGCCGCCGGCGCGCAGCAGCTCCGGGTACACCGAGCCGTGGCACGTCAGGCACGCGGCGGGCGGCATGCGGCGGCCGACGGAATCGGTGGCGCCCAGCGACTGCGCGTGCCCGCCGTGCGGCACCTGCTCCTCGAGGAACGGATAGCCCGCCAGCATCCGCGCGATGCGCGGGTCCAGCTCCGCCCGCGCGTCCTCGCCGGCCGCCGAGTGCCGTTGGCGCATCGCGCCGCGCCAGTCGCGGAAGTGCAGCGGGTAGCGCAGGCCCCACACCGCGGCATCGCTCGTCGTGTCGGACAGCACCGTGCCGTCGGCG
>DASUOW010000275.1:0-7128 GCA_036276435.1 Gemmatimonadales bacterium | reverse complement strand
GGCTGCTGGAGCTAGAGACGCTGCGCGAGACGCGCGGCATGGAGCCGGCGCTGGTGCTCGACGACATCTTCGCCGAGCTCGACGGCGAGCGGCAGCGGCGCCTCGCGGCCCGGCTGGTGGGAGACGAGATGCGGCAGTGCTTCGTGAGCGCGCCCCGGATGGACGAACTGCCGGCGGCGCTCACCCTCCCCCGGTGGGAGGTGGAGGCGGGCCGGGTGCGGTCCGGCGAGGGGGTGGCGGCGTGAGCGCCGACGAGCGGCCGCGCGGGGGCCGGCCGGCCAACCTCGCCGAGGCGATGAAGAGCTTTCTCGCCGCGTCGGGACTCGCGGAGCGGGTGGGCCAGGCGTCGATCATCGCCGAGTGGCCGGCCCTCGTGGGCGAGGCGATCGCGGCGGTGACGGAGCCGGAGGCGGTGACGCCGGATGGGCTGTTGCGGGTGCGGGTGGCGACACCCGCGTGGGCGAGCGAGCTGAGCCTCATGACGCCCACGATCATCGCTCGCCTGAACGCGGGACGCCCCGCACGGATCCGCGGCATCCGCTGGGTCCCTGCCGGGGAGTGGGAACGACCAACCAGATGAAGGACGACATGGCGCGCAACGACGGCACGGTGCTGGAGCAGGGATACAACGCCGACTCGATCACGGTCCTCAAGGGCCTCGAGGCGGTCCGCAAGCGGCCGGGCATGTACATCGGCTCGACCAGCGAGAACGGCCTGCACCACCTGGTCTACGAGGTGGTGGACAACTCGATCGACGAGGCCCTCGCGGGCTACTGCGACACGATCGGCGTGGTGATCGGCGCCGACAACTCCATCACGGTGGTGGACAACGGCCGCGGCATCCCGGTGGACCTCCACCCGGTGGAGAAGATGCCCGGCGTCGAGCTGGCCCTGACGGTCCTGCATGCCGGCGGCAAGTTCGACAAGAACAGCTACAAGGTGTCCGGCGGCCTCCACGGCGTGGGCGTCTCGGTGGTGAACGCGCTCTCCGAGTGGCTCGAGGTCACCGTGGACCGCGACGGCAGCCGGCACACCATGCGGTTCGTGCGCGGCACCACGGTGCAGAAGCTCAAGGTGGTCGGCAAGACGCGCTCCACCGGCACCACGGTCCACTTCAAGCCCGACCCCGAGATCTTCACCGTCCTCGAGTACAGCTACACCACGCTCGCCGACCGCCTGCGCCAGCTGGCGTTCCTGAACAAGGGCGTCACCATCACGCTCACCGACGAGCGCGCCGACCCGGTGAAGACCGACACCTTCTTCGCGAAGGGCGGCCTGGTGGAGTTCGTGCAGTGGCTGACCCGCAACAAGAAGGCGCTGCACCCCAAGCCGGTGTCGTTCGCCACGACGAAGGACGACGTCGAGGTGGACCTCGCGCTGCAGTACGAGGACGGCTACAACGAGAACACGTTCACCTTCGTGAACAACATCAACACCCACGAGGGCGGCACCCACCTCACGGGCTTCAAGTCGGCGCTCACCCGCACGATCAACGAGATCGCGAAGCGGCGCGACTTCCTGAAGAAGGAGAACTTCACCCTCTCGGGCGAGGACATCCGCGAGGGCCTCACCTGCGTGCTGCACGTGAAGGTGCGCGAGCCGCAGTTCGAGGGGCAGACGAAGACGAAGCTGGGCAATTCCGAGGTCGAGGGCATCGTCAAGGCGGTCGTGAACGAGCACCTCGGCGCCTACCTCGAGGAGCACCCGCCGGTGGCGCGGGCCATCATCGAGAAGGCCGTGAGTGCGGCCCGGGCCCGCGAGGCGGCCCGCAAGGCGCGCGACCTCGTGCGCAAGAAGTCGGGCCTCGAGGGCATGGTGCTCCCGGGCAAGCTCGCCGACTGCTCCATCGACGACCCGGCCACGAGCGAGATCTACCTCGTCGAGGGCGATTCGGCCGGCGGCAGCGCCAAGCAGGGCCGCGACCGGCAGTTCCAGGCCATCCTGCCGCTGCGCGGCAAGATCCTGAACGTCGAGCGGGCCCGCATCGACAAGATCCTCAGCAACGAGGAGATCCGCGCCATCATCACGGCGATCGGCACCGGCGTCGGCGAGGACTTCAAGCTCGAGGACGCGCGCTACCACAAGATCGTGATCATGACGGACGCCGACGTCGACGGCGCGCACATCCGCACGCTGCTGCTGACGTTCTTCTTCCGGCAGATGCAGCAGCTGATCGAGGCGGGCTACATCTACATCGCGCAGCCGCCGCTGTACCGCGTGGCCCGGGCCAAGGAGGAGCACTACGCCTACGCCGAGGAGGAGCGCGACGAGATCGCCAAGCGCCTCGCTGGCCCCGACGGCCGTGGCAACGTGAACATCCAGCGCTACAAGGGCCTCGGCGAGATGAACCCCGACCAGCTCTGGAAGACCACGATGGATCCGGCGCGCCGCACGGTGCTCCGCGTCACGATGGAGGACGCGGTGCAGGCCTCCACGCTCTTCGACGAGCTCATGGGGGACGAGGTGGAGCCGCGCCGCCTCTTCATCGAGCGCAACGCGAAGTACGCCACCAACCTGGACATCTGAGCCATGGACCTCGGAGAACTGCGTCAGCGGATCCCGGCGCTCCTCGTCGAGCTGGGCGAGAGCGCCGACAACATCTCGCTCGGCGAGGACGCGTGGGTGGTGCATCACGGCTCCTCGATGGGCTACATCGCCATCCTCGGCGCCGGGACCGAAGGGGTCGATCCGGTCCTGCAGGTGAAGTTCCGGCTGCTGCGGGCCCCGAAGGAGGGCGGCGAGGAGCTGTTCCGCACGCTGCTCGGCCTCAACCACGACATGGCCGACGTGGCGGCGTTCTCCATCGACAACCAGGACACCATCTGGCTCGGCGCCGGACGGTTCGTCGAGGACCTCAGCGAGAGCGAACTGCGCGAGGTCATCGGCCAGACGGCGCAGCTGGCCGACCGGTACGACGACAAGCTCATCGAGGCGTTCGGCAAGGACCTCGCGCTGGAGTAGCCCGATCAGCGAGCCTGCGGTCGGCTCAGTTCGCCGCGCGCACGACGGGCCGCCTGCACCTCGGCCTGCAGCGGCGCGTCGGCATCCTTCCAGAGCGACAGGAACACGTCGTAGTCGCGGCGTGCGGCCGCGGTGTCGCCCAACTGCGCCGCCACCTCCGCGCGGCGTGCGTAGGAGCGGCTGACCAGCGCCCAATTGGACGACTCCACGTCGATGGAGTCGAGCCGCGCGTAGTGCCGAGCGGCATCCGCGGGCCGGCCCAGCGCCTGCGCCGTGACGCCGAGCGCGAAGAGGTGCACCGCATCGGACGTGGTATCGCGCTCGGCGCGGCCGTAGATGCCGAGGGCGCGCGTGCGGTCGCCGGCGGCCGCCATCGCGGCTGCATCGAGACTGAGGAGGCTGTCGGAGCCCCAGGCGCCCCGCCATTTCCGGGCGGCGGCGGAGTCGCCGAGCGCCGCGGCACCGAGGAGCATCGTGCGCGCCAGCTGGCGGCGCAACTGGGGGCGCTCCGCCTCCGGGGCCGCCTCCACGAAGCGCTCGCCGAGGGCCTCCATCGCTCCGTACTCGGCGGGCGTCAGCGTCCCCACCCGAGCCGCGAAGCTGACCGCGACGAGGGTATCGGTGAGCGCCAACCGCCGCTTCAGGGCCGCCGACCCCTCGAACCGACGCAATTCCGCACGGGTGCGGCGCCAGGTCGCGGCCGCGTCGGCCACGCGTCCGCGCAGGAAGAGGTGCTGCGCGACGGCCGACCCGAGCAGCGGCGAGGCGAGCGGTGCGGGCGCGCCGCCGATCGGCGCGAGGCTGTCGCCGATGACCCCGGCCTGCTCGAACCGGCGGGCGGCCATGAGCACGCCGAGGCGCTGCAACGGGATCGGCGCCTGGGTGAAGGCATTCAGCGACTCGGCCTTCTCCAGGGCCCGCAACGCGCCATCGTACGACTTGTCGTCGTACTCGAGCCGCGCGAGCATGAGGTACGCCGTGCCCTCGTCGGGCGCCACCGTGATCCAGCGACGGACGACCAGTGCGGTGCGATCGCGGGCCGCCTGGCGTAGCGAATCGAGCTCGGCCGGTCGCAGGCGCGCGAGCGAGTCGGCCGGCAGGAGCGTGATCGCATCGCCGCGCAGCACCGGCGTGTAGTAGGCGACCGGCGGCCGCAGGAAGAACGACTGGAAGTTGTCCGGCGGCGGCTCGCGATACGCGGGCACGCCCTGGGCTTCGCGCAGGCCCGCGCCCGAGAGCAGCTGCGCCAGCTGCAGGTAGAAGCGATGGTCGCTGCCGTCGAGCTCGAGGGCGCGTGCATAGGCGCGCATCGCGAGCGTCAGGTCGGCGGGCAGCACTTCGCGCCCGTTGGCATCCCGCCGCAGGGTCAGGTCGTACTGCGACGCGAAGCCGAGCCAGAACCAGGCGTCGGAGCGCAGCGAATCCTCGGCGACCAGCGCCCCGAGCTTCGCGCGGGCGCGCGGCATGTCGGCGCGCATGATGGCATGGTAGCCCTCGATCAGCGCGCGCTCGCGCGGCGGCCGGTCGGCGGCGTAGCGCAGGGCGCTGTCGGCCGCGGCGAGGAAGGCGCCACCGGGATTGAAGGCGTCGCTGGCGGAGAGCGCCTGGCTGAGCTCGTAGTACGCCAGCGCGAAGCCGGGATCGGCCGCGACCGCGCGGCGGAACGCGCTCGTGGCCTCGGCGATGTCCCAGCGGCTGCGTGCCTGGATCCCCTCGATGTACGCGCGGTAGGCCGCGATGCTCCGGGTCGGCGGCTCGACGTCGGCCAGCTGCGACGGCGCCCCCGCCGTGGCGAGCACCTCGCGGGCCAGCGCGCGGAAGGCGCCCGGCACGTCGCCGGTGTCGGGCACCGCGGCTCGCGCGGTGGTGAGCAGCTCCCCGCGCGCCACGTCGTACACCTTCAGCGTGAACGACAGCGAATCCCCGAACTGGCTCACCGAACCCACGGTGGCGGTCCACACGCCCGCCTCCCGCGCGAGGCGCAGCACGTCCTCCTGACTGAGGCGCGCCTTCGGGTCCACGTCGAGACGCCGGGCGAGGTCGAGCAGGCGCTCCGCGTCCACCACGGTGAGGTCCTGCCAGCTGCCGAGGGCCTGGCCCAGCAGGTCCACGCCACCGACGCGGAGCCAGTCGAGCTCCGGCTTCTGCTGCGTGTTGTCGAAGAACCCGATGAGCAGCGAGCGCCTCGGATCGACGCCCTTCGGCAGGTCGCTGCCCCCGCGGCCGAACACCACACCGGCACCGAGGAGGACGGCGAGAAGGGTGAGGAGCAGCGGCATGACGCGCCGGCGCCGCGCCGCTCGCTGGCGGCGCTCGCCGCTGCCCGTGACCTCGCCGCCCGTGCGCAGGCGCTCCACCACCGCCTCGGCGGTCTCGACGCGCTCGCCCGGCTCCTTGGCCAGCAGCTGGTGCACGAGCTGCTCGAGGTCCGCCGGCACGTCGCCCACGCGGGTGACGAGCGGGATCGGCGTGCCCGCGATGTGCGCCAGCATGTAGTTCGGCGGATCGGCGAGGCGGTACGGATACTCGCCGCTCAGCATCTCGTAGAGCAGGATGCCCAGCGCGTAGAGGTCGGACGCGGGCGTGAGGGTGCGCTCGCCGCTGGCCTGCTCGGGGCTCATGTAGCGCGGCGTGCCCATGACCATGCCGGCGTTGGTGAGCCGGCCCTCGTCGTCGGCCTTCGCGTGGGCGGCGGCGACGCTGGCGATGCCGAAGTCGGTCACCATCGCGCGGCCGGTCTCGCGGTCGAGCAGCACGTTCTGCGGCTTCACGTCGCGATGGATGATGCCACGCCGGTGCGCGGCGCCCAGCGCGGCCGCGACTTCGGCGGCGAGCCGGCGCGCCTCCGCATGGCCAAGCCGAGTGCGGCCCCGCAGGCGGTCGGCGAGGCTCTCGCCCTCGACGTACGCCATCGCGTAGTACGCGAGGCCGCCGGCCTCGCCCACGCGGAAGATCGGGACGATGTTCGGGTGCTGCAGCTGGGCCGCGGTCTCGGCCTCGAGCTGGAAGCGGCTGCGGAACGTGGCGCTCCCGCCCAGGTCGGGGTCGAGCACCTTGATGGCCACGAGCCGCTTGAGGGAACGCTCGCGCGCCAGCCACACCGTGGCCATCCCGCCGTGCCCCAGCGGCCGGAGGATCTCGTAGTCCGCGCCGAAGGCCTGCTGCAGGCGCTCGGCGGTGATCGGCTCGCTGTGGCTCACGTCCCAGGACCGTTCGAAAGGATCCCGGAAACTACGTCATTCGCCACCGGGAGTTTCCACGAATCGGTCACAGGTGGATGGGCGAGCGCGGGGAACCCGGTCCCCACTCCAGGTCATCCGTCCCGGGGCGCGCCGAGGACGGCATGCCGCGCACCTCGCGCTCGGCCTCCTCCAGCAGATCGCGATGGATGATCGGGCCACCCGGCACCCGGCGACGCCGCCGCCGTGCCCGGAACCAGAACACCAGCGCCACGGCGGCGAGGATCCCCACGAAGGGCGACGTCACGCGAGCACCTCCTCCCACCGCGCCGTGATGCGGTGCGACACGAGCGGCAGCGAGGCACCGGCCTCGCCGATCGTGATGGCTTCGTCGAGCGCCCGGCGGCCGGCGGCGATCCCGGCACCGTCGCGCGCGTGGATCGTGGCGAGCGGCTCGTCGCGTGCGACGCGCTGGCCGGGCTTCACCGTGACGACGAAGCCGACCGACGGATCCACCGCATCGTCGAGCCGCGTGCGCCCGCCGCCGAGCGCGATGATGCCGTGGCCGATCGGCCGCGGCGACACGGTCATGATGACACCGGCCACCGGCGCCTCGTAGACGGCGCGGTGCGGCGCCTGCGGCAAGGCCGCGGGATCGTCCACGATGGCCGGATTGCCGCCTTGCGCCTCGATCATCTGCCGGAAGCGCTCGAGGGCCGCCCCGGAGCGGAGCACCTCGGCGAGGCGGGCCTGCGCCGCCACGGCATCGGCCGCCACCCCCGCGGCGCGCAGCAGTTCGGCGCCGAGCGCACACGTGACCGTCATCAGGTCGGCCGGCCCCTCGCCCCGGAGGCCCGCGATGGCCTCCTCCACCTCGAGCGCGTTGCCGCAGGCGTGGCCGAGGGGGCGGTCCATCGCCGTGACCACGGCGACGGTGCGGCAGCCCGCGGCCTCGCCCAGCGCGATCATCGTCCGCGCGAGGCCGATG
>DASUOW010000274.1:0-4614 GCA_036276435.1 Gemmatimonadales bacterium | reverse complement strand
CGGCACCTCGGCGAAGTCCCCGCGCAGCGCCTTGAGCGCATACCGCTCCCGCGCAATCTCCCGCGCCGTCCGCACCCCCCAGCGCCGGAACAGCGGCAACGGCGGGCACCACCCCTGCAATGCGTGCTGCAGCAGGAAGGTGAACACCACGGGCGGCAGTGCCAGGAAGCGACGGTCCAGTCGCCGGCCCAGCACGAGGGCCGTCAGGGCGAGCGTGGATGCATTCGCCTGCAGCACGCGCTCGATGTCCCACTCGTGGTCGAGCGACGCCAGCCGGGCATCGAGCGCTTCCGGCGGCCCCTCGGCGAGCTCGGCGATGCGCTGGTCGTCGCGCGTGCGGAGACGCTCCCCCACCTTGCGCGACGTGCTGGAGGCGACCCGCGTCGCGGTGGGCGACAGTCGATCGGCCAGCGTCGTCATCGGGCCCCCGCCGCCACCGCGGCACCGTCCCGCGCGCCGTCCGACGCCGGGTCGGCATCCGACTCCGCGAAGTCCCCGCGCAGCACCTTGAGCGCGATGCGCTCGCGTTCGATCTCGCCCGATGTGCGCACTCCCAGCTTCCTGAACAGCGGCAGCAGCGGGTAGGCGCCCGTCGTGGCATGCGCGAGCATCATCGCGGCCACGAACGCCGGAAGCCCGAGCCACCGGCGGTGCGCCAGCAGCCCGAGCGCCAGGCCCGCGAGCGCCATCGCCGATCCCTCCGTCTCGACGACGCGGTCGAGGTCCCATTCGCGATCCAGTGCATCGAGCCGCCGGGCGATCGTCTCGTCGTCGGCGCCGGCGTGACGCCGGAGGCTGCGGCGGGTCCGCGCATCGATGCGTGCGAGCACCGCGGCGGTCGTCAGTGCCCGGATGCGCTGCGTTCTCCTGTCCATGCCCGTTGGTACACCGCTTCACGTTCGTTCGGCACCTGATAGCGCTGGCGTGATCGCCGGGAATTCCCCACCGTTGAGGATGCTTCATGGAGGCTTGAAATGATCCGGATTCGATTTCTCGATGATACGGTCGAGCCGCGTGCCGCGAGGGATGCATCCCCCGTGATCGAGGAGCCGCTGCTGCCGGCGCACGCGGCACGCGAGGGACTGTTCGCCGGTGTATACGGTGCCGTGGGAGTCGCCCTCTGGTTCTTCGTCACCGACCTGCTTGCGGGCGCTCCGCTCGCCACGCCACGCCATCTCGGCGCCGTCGTCGCCGGCGCCCTGGGGCTCGACGCCATCGCCGCCTCGGCGCCGGGGGCGATCCTCTTCTACAGCGCGATCCACTTCGCCGCCTTCGCGCTGCTCGGCGTTGGCGCGGTCGCGGTCGCGATCTTCGCGCGCCGCGAGCCGGGCGTGCTCGCCGGCGCACTGATCGCCTTCGCGGTCGCCGAGACGGTGTTCTACTACCTGCTCACCGCCCTTGGCGTGCTCACGCCCACCGGGCCGCTCACGCTCGGGCAGGTCGCCCTGGGCAACCTGATCGGCCTCGGCATCCTCGGGCTCGTGCTGTGGCGCCGGTATCCCGAGCTCGGGCCGGAGTTCCGTCGGGCGCTCGCCCGGGGCGAGTGACGCATTGAGGGGTCGCGGCCGCCGCGCTACGTTGACCTGATCCGGTCGACATCAGCGCGGAGCCGCCCCTGCCCGACACCCAGCGCGCCGACGAGGCGAACCTCGTCGCGCACGACCGTCAGGTCCTGCACGAGATGGGCTACGCGCAGGAGCTCGCGCGGCGGCTTGGCGGCTTCTCCAACTTCGCCATCTCGTTCTCCATCATCTGCATCCTGGCCGGCGGCATCACCAGCTTCCAGCTCGCGTTCAGCGCGGCCGGCGGCGCGGCGGTGGGCATCGGCTGGCCGCTCTCGGTGTCGTGCTCGCTCGCCGTGGCGCTCGCGATGGGGCAGATCGCGTCGGCCTATCCCACGGCGGGCGGGCTCTACCACTGGGCCGCCATCCTCGGTGGCCGCGGCTGGGGCTGGCTCACCGCGTGGCTCAACCTCGCCGGCCTGATCAGCGTCCTCTCCGCCATCGACGTGGGCTTCTACCTCTTCGTCGTCCGAGCGCTCGGTCCCACGCTCGGTGTCGACGCGGGCGCCCTCACGCCGTGGCATCAGGCGGCCGCGCTCGCCGTCATCGTCGGCGTGCAGGCGCTGGTGAACCATCGCGGCATCCACCTCACGTCGCGGCTCACCGACCTGAGCGGCTACCTCATCCTCGGCGTGGCCGTGGCGCTCACCCTCGGCCTGCTCGTGGGCGCGCCGTCGCTGGATCCCGCGCGGCTCGTCACCTTCAGCGACTTCGGCGGTGCAGCCGGCGGCAACGTGTGGCCGGAGGGGAAGGGGATGCTGCACCTCTTCCTGCTCGGGCTGCTGCTGCCCGCGTACACCATCACCGGCTTCGACGCCTCCGCGCACACGGCGGAGGAAACGCTCGACGCCGAGCGCAACGTGCCGCGCGGAATGGTCGGCGCGGTGCTGTGGTCGGGCCTGTTCGGCTACGCGATGGTGGCCGCCTTCGTGCTCGCGATGCCCGATCCCGCCGCCGGTGCCGCGCAAGGCGACCGCGTCGTGTTCTGGACCATGGAGCAGGTGCTGCCGGCGTGGTTCCGCATCGCGTGCTACACGGGCATCGCGGTGGCGCAGTTCCTCTGCGGCCTCGCGACCGTGACGTCGGCGTCGCGCATGGTGTACGCCTTCGCGCGGGACGGCGGATTGCCATGGTCCGGCGTGCTGCGGCGGGTGAGCGTGTCGCACCGCACGCCGGCGGCCGCCATCTGGGTGGTGGCCGTGCTCGCGGTGGCGCTCACGCTCCACTCGCCCGTGTACGCCACGCTGACGGCGGTAAGCGTGATCTTCCTGTACGTCTCGTACGGGCTGCCGGTGGCGCTGGGGCTCGCGGCGCAGGGGCGCACGTGGACGCGCATGGGCCCGTGGCGGCTCGAGGGCTGGTACCGGCCGGTGTCGCTGCTCGCGCTCGTGGCGTGCGCGGGCGCCATCGGGATCAGCGTCATGCCGCCGAATGGTCTCGCGCTGCGGTTCACGCTTGCGGCGCTCGCCGTGACGGCGGTGGTGTGGTTCGGCTACGAGGTGCGGCGGTTCGAGGGGCCGCCGGTGGGTCAGGAGATCGCGCGGCGCCGGTCGGCAATCAGCGCGGCTGAGGCACGGGTCGGCGAGGGATCGACGGAGTGATAGCCACTGACGCACGGATGGGTGGATCCCGGGGTATCCACTGAACGAGGTCGTGCCGTCTCGAGGTCGGTCAGGCTGTCGCGAGTGCTCGACGCGCCATCATGGCACGTTGGATGCCTTCTGGTCGTGGAAGACCGCCGCTGTCGTGTGACAGACTCCCGAGGCCGAGCCATGGTGATCGTCAGCCTGAAGATTCTCCTCGTCGTCGCTGCGTTGGCGCTAAGTATCGTCGCCATGTGCTTTTATGCCTACGACGGTTCCGAGACCGATCAATGGTGACTCGTGCCGGTCCGGTCGCTCTCGTCGCACCCTGAAACATCGCTGGGGCCGCTCCCGTAGGGGCATCATCCCTGTCCGGAGTGCGTCCAAATGCGCGGTTTCTGGCTTCCTGTCGGCCTCCGCGCCGTCGCGGTCTTCGCCCTCGGCATGGTCGTCTGGGGCGGCATCCATTTCGTCAAGCGCCACACGCATTTCGCTCCCCTCCCGCACGCTTCCGACGCGCACACGGCTGAAGAGCACCTGATCGTCGATGCGGCGGCCGCCGAGGCGCAGGTCGACGCGGCCCGCGCGGCCGAGAGCGCGGCCAGGGCCACGTTGGGCGCGGCCACGCAGAACGCCCGTCTCACCGAGAAGCTCTCGCGGCTCGGTGCCTTCGCGAGCCTCGCGGGCATGTCGCCTTCCACGGCCACGCCGCCCGACTTCATGCTCGACGGCCGGAAGGCCGGTTCCGTCGTCCACTTCAAGGGCAGCCGTGCGGTGCGCGACGAGCCGGCGCAGTTCCTGGTGGTCGTCCGGCTCCTTCCGGGCGCGCGCGGCGCGCCGTGCGATATCGTGCCGGTGCAGCCCGACGATTTCGACCTGGACGAGGGTTTCCGCTGCGCCGTGAAGGGCGAGCCCGGTCTCGCGAAGGTGGGCGCGGTGCGCTTCCAGCCCGCTGGCGGCACGCACGCGATCCTCGCCTCCCAGGGCACGGCCGCCGAAATGGCCAAGGGCGAGCCGTTCGCGATCAACGCCGACCTCACCGGGCCCATGAACTTCACGATCAAGGGCGAGGACGGTGAGCTGGTGCAGCTCAACTCCGATTCCCAGAACACGGCCCTCGTGGTGAACGACGAGAACGGCAAGGCCGTGGTGCGCATGCGGGCGGGGAAGGACGGCTTCTCGATCACGGTGGACACCACCGGGCGGTAGCCCCCGACCGGTGAACGACGACGAGGCCCCGCGGGAGTCGCTCCCGCGGGGCCTCGTTGCATGCGCGCCGGCCCTACATCCGGTTGACGTTCACCTGGTTCACGTCCGGCACCTGGTCGGACTGCTCCGTCCACGCGCTGCGCAGGTTCTGCTGGACCTCCTGCAGCACCTCTTCGCGCGCCGGCAGGCCGTCCTCGCGCAGGAACCGGATGGTCGCCGCGGGGATGGTGTGCTGCAGCGTCATCGTCATGCGCGCGTAG
>DASUOW010000273.1:0-3781 GCA_036276435.1 Gemmatimonadales bacterium | reverse complement strand
GCCCGCAGCGGCCGCGGCCGGCTGGAGCAGCTGCTCGGGAGTGGGACCACCTGGACGATCGAGTAGCGCCGCTCAGCGCACCCGCACGCCGTCCTTCATCACGAACCGCACGCGCCGCAGGGCGGCCACATCCCTGGTGGGGTCGCCCTGCACCGCGACCAGGTCGGCGAGCAGGCCGGGCGCGACGCGACCCAGCCGGTCGTCGAGGTGGAAGCTCTTCGCGTTGCCGCTCGTCGCCGAACGCAGGGCGGCGAGCGGGGTCATGCCGTACTCCACCATCAGCTCCAGCTCGCGCACGTTGTCGCCGTGCGTGTACACGCCCACGTCGCCGCCGAAGCAGATCGTGACGCCCGCGTCGAGGGCCGCGCGGAAGCTCTGCTTCTTCGCAACGAGCGCCGGGATCGGCGGCTGTGCGCCCTTCTTCCAGCCATCGAAGTACGTCGCGTAGGCTTCCGCCGCCGCCAGGGTCGGGCAGAAGGCCACGCCGTGCTGCTTCATCAGGGCGAAGACCTCGGGCGTGCCCTCGTCGCCGTGCTCGATCGTCGCGACGCCGGCGAGCGTGGCGCGCCGCATCCCTTCCGGCGTCGAGGCGTGTGCCGCGACCGGGCGCCCGGCGCCACGCGCCGTCTCGACGAGCACGCGCAACTCGTCCTGCGTGAACGTCGGCAGCGCCTCGCCGTTCGGTCCCCAGCGGAAATCGGCGTACACCTTGATCCAGTCGGCGCCCTGCCCCACCTGTCGCCGCACCACGCGCGCGACGCCCTCGGCGCCGTCGGCCTCCTCGGCACCCTGCGGCGGCTCGAAGGCGTAGTTCTTCCGCGCGGGCGCGTAGCTGCCCGTCGCCACGATGGCGCGCGTCGTGGTGAGGAGCCGGGGGCCGGGCACGATGCCCTTCTCGATGGCGCGCTTGAGCTGCACGTCGTTGTCGAGCGCGCCCTCGCTCCCCAGGTCGCGCTCGGTGGTGATGCCGGCCTCGAGCGTGGCGCGAGCATGCGCGATGGCGCGCGCCATCCGCTCGCCCAGCGGCTCCTTCAGGACCTGGTCGTCCCAGAGCGTCTCGTCGTACGGGTGGAGGAAGAGATGGGAATGCCCCTCGATCAGCCCGGGGATGAGCGTCGTACCCGGCAGCGCGATGCGCTCCGCGCCACTCGGTGCCGGGGTGCGCCCAGCGGGGCCCACGGCCTCGATGCGCGAGCCCTGCACCACGACGACCCAACCCTTCTGGGGCGTCTCGGAGGTGCCGTCCCAGACCGCGTCGGGCACCAGGAGCACCGCGCGCGGGGCCGGCTGCTGCGCATGCACCGGCCCAGTGGACAGCAGCGGGATCGCGAGCGCGAGAATGCAGGAGCGTACGGTCGGATGCATGGGAGGTGACCAGGAGGAGATCCGGGAATGTACATCGGGGTCGGCGGAGAACCGCCCGCCCGGTCACGGCGTAGGTAGGCCAGAACGCACCGACCCGCTCACCGACCCGGAGGAATGCATGCGCCGTATCCGCCCCCTGCTCGCTACCGCTGCCGTGATCCTGACGCTTGGCGCCTGGCCGATGGTCGCGCAGGCGCAGTCAATGCAGAAGCCGGAGAAGCCCGCGATGGGCGCCATGAAGGACACGAGCGCCATGAAGCAGGATGGCGCGATGGGCAAGGACGCCATGGCGAAGGACGGCATGGGCAAGGACGGCAAGCAGGCCAAGGGCACGATGAATGACAAGACGAAGCAGAAGTCGAAGGACCCGTCGAAGGCGACGGACGCCATGATGGACAAGGGTGCCATGGCGGAACCGGCGAAGATGTCGCAACCTTGAGGATGACCGATCCCCAAGGCCGCGCCGTCGATCGGCGCGGCCTCGTCCCGACCTCGCGCGAGGCGTCGTTGCTGCGACGCCTCGTGGCGCGTGACGAGCAGGCGCTCGTCGAGCTCGTCGACCTCGCCTCCCCGTGGATGCTGGGCGTCGCCGAGGCGATGCTGCGGGATCGGGACGAGGCCGAGGAGGTCGTGATGGAGGCGTTCCGCACGGCGTGGCGCAACGTGTCCGACGCGCAGGCGGATGCCCGCGGCCTGATGCCCTATCTGCTGCGCGTGGTGCGCCACCGGGCGATCGACCGCCTGCGTGCCCGCCGGCGGCGTCAGCTCAAGCTGGTGCGGGTCGCCGCCGAGGAGGCTGGACGGAGCGTGGTCCCCGCCGTCGAACCGGACGAGGCGGGCCAGCCCGGATGGCACGTGCACCGGAAGGTGCACGACGCGCTCGAGCGGTTGCCTGCCGAGCAGGCGGCGGCGGTGCGGCTCGCCTACTTCGAGGGGCTCACGCAATCCGAGGTCGCCGAGACGCTCGACATACCGCTCGGCACCGTCAAGACGCGGCTGCGGCTGGCCTTCGTGCGCCTGCGGGGAGAACTGTCGGGACTCAAGGACTGGGTGCTATGACCTCTCACGACTGGTTCGATGAGCACCGGATGGAGTACGCGATGCACCTGCTGGATGCCAGGGATACGGCGACGTTCGAGGATCACCTCGCGAGCTGTGCGGCGTGCCGCGACGAGGTGGCGGCGATCGAACGGGACCTCGCCTGGCTGCCGATGGGTGCCGAGCCCGCGGCGCCGCGACCCGACTTCCGGCGCCGCGCCGTGGACGAGGTGCTCCGGCACGAGCGCGCGCGTCGGGGGCCGCGGTGGATGCCGATGGCCGCGGCCGCGAGCCTGCTGCTCGCGCTGGGCAGCTGGTGGGCCGGCACCCGGCGCGCCGATGCCGAACTCGCGACGGCGCGTGCCCGCCTCGAGGCACTCGAGGATACGCTGTCGGTGATCCGTGGGGCCGGCCGCGTGCTGCAGGCCAGCGTGGAGATGAACGGCGCGCAGGGCGGGCTCCTCATCTTCGCCGACGAGCGCACGCATCGCTGGAACGTGGTGGTGCACGGCCTGCCCCCCGCCCCACCGACGGGTCGCTACCAGTTCTGGTTCATCTGCGCCGAGGGGATGGTGCGCGGCGCCGAGGTCCGGATGCCCGGCGAGAAGCCGGCGAACTTCACCACCGACATGCCCACCGTTCCGTGCACCGTCCAGGGCGCCGCGCTCAGCGTGGAGCCGATGGATGCCACCACGGGCCCACCGAAGGGCGACATGATCGCCCACCTGATGCTCTGAGGGGCACGACAGCATGACCACCATTCCAGCCGACGTCGAGCGGCCGGCTGCGCCTCCCGCCGTGCGCCGGCACCACGGCGTGGTCCGGCTCGCGCACTGGCTCAACGCGGTCACGCTCGCGGGCATGATCGCGAGCGGCCTGCAGATCTACCTGGCGTTCCCGCACTTCGGCACCAAGGAGCGCACGTACGCCCTGCCCAACCCGTTCGACGGCGGCGGCATCCCGGAGGCCGTGCGGCTGGGCGGCTGGCTCGCGGGCGGCCTCAACTGGCACTTCGCGCTTGCGTGGCCCTTCGTGCTCACGGGCCTCATGTATCTCGCGTTTCTCGCCTTCTCGGGTGAGTGGCGCGCGCTGCTCTTCCGTCCGCGTGACGTGCGGCCGGCGATCGACATGCAGTTGTACTACCTGCGCCTGCGGAAGGACCACCCCCCGCAGGGCAAGCACAACGCCCTGCAGAAGGCGGCATACACCTTCATCGTCGCGCTCGGGGCGGTGAGCACGCTGAGCGGGTTCGCCATCTACAAGCCGGTGCAGCTGTCGTGGCTGGTGTCGCTCTTCGGCGGCTACGAGCTGGCGCGCTACTGGCACTTCCTGGCGGTGTGGACCTTCGTCGCCTTCACCGTGCTGCACGTGGTGCTGG
>DASUOW010000272.1:0-4214 GCA_036276435.1 Gemmatimonadales bacterium | reverse complement strand
AGCTCGGCCGGGCCCAGCGCCGACGAGGTGAAGTCGGCCCCGAGATCCTCGCGCGTGCCGTCATCGAAGCGCGTCGAGGCGCTGCCGAACTGGCCTTGCACCTCCACGCGCAGCATCCCCTTCGGGATGCCGAGCGGCGGCAGCTGCCCATGCAGCAGCGAGGGGATCATGCACCACGCGAGCGCGGTGGCGAACCGCCGCAGGGACACTCGGGCCTCCGGGAGTAGCCGGGAATGACGGACGGACGGCGCGCCGCCGCGCGCGCGGGAGCGCTCTTCCGGGGCGCGTGGGGCACCGGACCCTCGGTGATCGCCTCCGCGCCCGGACGGGTGAATCTCATCGGCGAGCACGTCGATTACAACGGCGGGCCGGTCCTGCCCATCGCCATCGATCGCCGGACCGTGGTCGCGGCGGCCTCCGCTACGGGCTTCGAGTTCGTGTCGGAGCTCGACATGGAGCGCGTCGCGCGCGCGCCCGACGAGGGACGGCGCGGGCACTGGTCGGACTACGCGCTGGGCGTGGTGCGCGAGCTGGTACGGCTCGGCGCGGCCCCCACGGGAGCACGGATCGCCGTGGCGAGCGACGTGCCGGCGGGTGGCGGCCTGTCGTCCTCGGCGGCGCTCACGGTGGCCACGGCGCGCGCCCTCTCCCGCCTCGCCGGCGCCCGGCTCTCCCCCCGGCAGGTGGCGGCAGTGGCCTTCCGCGCCGAACACGATTTCGTCGGCGTGCGCTGCGGCACCATGGACCAGGTCGTCATCGCCCATGCGCGAGCCGGCACGGCGCTGGCCTTCGATTCGGGGGCCGGCACGTTCGAGCGCGTGCCGTTCGATGCGCCGCTCCGGCTGGTCGACACCGGCGTGCGGCACCGCCTCACCGGCGGAGGCTACAACCAGCGCCGGGCCGAATGCGAGGCGGCGCTCGACCGCCTCCACGCCCGCTGGCCCGCCTTGCCCTCGCTCGCGGCACTGCCCCCGGCGCGGCTCGACGAAGCGCTCGAGATGCTCGAAGACCCGCTGCGGCGCCGCGTGCGCCACGTGGTGACGGAGACGGGGCGCGTGGGCCGCGCCGTCTCCGCGCTTCGCGCCCGCCGTCTCGGCGTCATGGGCCGGCTCCTGTTCGAGGCGCATCGCTCGATGGCCGAGGACTACGAGGCGTCCTGCGAGGAGGCCGACCTGCTCGTGGCGACCGCCGAGGAGGCCGGCGCGTGGGGTGCCCGCCTCACCGGCGCGGGCTGGGGTGGCATGGTGCTCGTGCTCGCCCCGGAGCGCAGCGCCGATCGGATCGTAGCCGAGATGCAGGAGGCCTTCGCAGCGGTGCATGGCCGGATGCCGTCCACCTGGAGCGTCCGCGCCGCGGGCGGTGTCCGCGCGACCCTCACCGACTAGCTTTCTCCACATGCCAAGGACAGCCCTCTTCGCCCTCCTGCTCGGGGCGTCGCCGCTCGCGGCGCAGCAGCCGCAGGTGCATCGCATTCCGGTCACCGGCGAGATCCAGAACGGGCTCGCGCCCTTTGTCGCCCGTGCCATCCGGCAGGCCGAGGAGGCGGGCGCGACGGCCGTGTACCTCGATATCGACACCCCCGGCGGCCGGGTCGATGCGGCGCAGCGCATCGTGGACGCCGTGCGGGGCGCCACGGTCCCCGTCTACGCCTTCGTGAACCCCCGCGCCTACAGCGCCGGCGCCATGATCGCGCTCGCCACCAAGGCGATCTACATGCGCCCCGGCGCCGTGCTCGGCGCCGCCACGCCCGTGGACGGCAGCGGGACCAAGGCGCCGGAGAAGTACGTGTCGGCGCTGCGCGGCGAGTTCCGGGCGCTGGCCGAGCAGCAGGGCCTCGATCCGCGCATCGCCGAGAAGATGGTGGACGAGAATCTCGAGCTCGAGGGCATTGCGCCCAGGGGCACGCTCGTCACGCTCAGCACCACCGAGGCGCTCGCGGTCAAGTACGCGAAGGCCGAGGTGCAGGACGAGGCGGCGCTCCTCGCCGCCATCGGGCTCGCGGACGCGCAGGTCGTCACCGCGGAAGCCAACTGGGCGGAGAAGCTCGTCGGGTTCCTCACCAGTCCCCTCGTGTCGCCGGTCCTGCTCTCGCTCGGCGTGCTCGGGCTCCTCGCGGAGATCAAGACGGGCGCCTTCGGCCTCGGTGGGCTGCTCTCGCTCACGTCGCTGGGACTCTTCTTCGGCTCGGGCTTCCTGCTCGGGCTCGCGGGCTGGGAGGAGATCCTCATGCTGGCCCTCGGGCTCGGGGCGCTCGCCATCGAGATCCTGGTGCTGCCGGGATTCGGCATCGCCGGCGTGCTCGGCACGGTGCTCGTGGCCGGGGCCACGGTCATGACCCTGCTGGGCTCCGCACCCACGGGCGGCGACGTGATCCAGGCTTTCGCCGTGCTCGGCACCAGCCTCGTGATCACGGTGGCCATCGGCTACGCCTGGCTGCGCCACCTGCCCAACAGCGGGCGCTTCAGTGGGCTGCTGCTGCGGGACCAGGCGGAGGCCTCGGACGGCTTCGTCGCCGCGCTGCCGCGGGGCGACCTCGTCGGCCGGCACGGCGTGGCGCTCACCGACCTGCGCCCGTCGGGGACGGCGAACGTGGCGGGGGAACGCGTGGACGTGGTCACGGAAGGCGAGTACATCGCCGTCGGCAGCGGTGTCGAGGTGATCCGGTCGGACGGGTACCGCCATGTCGTCCGGGCGGCGCAGGCAGGCTGAGATCGCGGTTCTTCTCTTCCACTCCACGGAGTACGACGTGCCCAACGAGTCGGCGCTGTCCCTCGCAATCCTCCTGGTGCTGGGCTTCTTCGCCCTCATCTTCATCACGCTCGTCTTCCGCTTCATCCCGCTCGGGCTGTGGCTGCAGGCGCTCACGTCGGGCGTACGGGTGTCGTTCGTCACGCTTTTCGGCATGCGGTTCCGGCGCGTGAACCCGGCGGCGATCGTCAACCCGCTGATCAACGCGCACAAGGCCGGCCTGCACCTCGGCATCAACGAGCTCGAGTCGCACTTCCTCTCGGGCGGCAACGTGAGCCGCGTCGTCAACGCGCTCATCTCGGCGGACAAGGCGGGCATCGAGCTCAGCTACAAGCAGGCCACCGCCATCGACCTTGCCGGCCGCGACGTGTTCGAGGCGGTGCAGGTGAGCGTCAACCCGAAGGTGATCACCACGCCCAAGGTGGCGGCGATGGCGAAGGACGGCATCCAGCTGCTGGCCCTCGCGCGCGTTACGGTGCGCGCGAACATCAACCGCCTGGTGGGCGGCGCGGGTGAGGAAACGATCCTGGCGCGCGTGGGCGAGGGCATCGTGAGCACCATCGGCTCGGCCGAGAGCCACAAGAAGGTGCTCGAGAACCCCGACATGATCTCCAAGACGGTGCTCGCGAAGGGGCTCGACGCGGGCACGGCGTTCGAGATCCTCTCCATCGACATCGCCGACGTGGACGTGGGCAAGAACATCGGCGCCGAGTTGCAGACCGACCAGGCCGAGGCCGACAAGCGCATCGCGCAGGCCAAGGCGGAGGAGCGCCGCGCGCTCGCGGTGGCGATGGAGCAGGAGTACAAGGCGGAAGCGCAGAACATGCGCGCCAAGGTGATCGCGGCGGAGGCCGAGATCCCGCTCGCCATCGCCGAGGCGTTCCGGCAGGGAAACCTGGGCGTCATCGACTTCCAGAAGTACCGGAACCTGCAGGCCGACACGGCGATGCGGCAGGCGATCGCGGGTCCGTCGGACGGCGCGCCGCTGTCGGAGAGCTGAGTGGCCGACATCAGTGGGGTCGTCGTCCTTCTCGCGATCGGCGTCGTCCTCGACCTGATCAAGAAGGCGCGCGACCGGCAGCGGCAACGGGCGGAGGAAGCGGCTGCGCCACGGCCCCAGCCGCCCGTCGTCGTGCTGCCGTCCGGATACAGTGTGCCGGTGCCGCAGCCGGAGTCGCGGCCCTTGGGCCTGCCCGAAGGCTGGCGGCGCGCGCTGGAGGAGGCGGGCCCGCTCGGCCGCTCTCCCGACCATGCGCTCGAGTCCGATGAGGAAGTGGAGGAGGGCGAGTCGCTGGAGACGGAGCCCGAGGTCGTCTCCCTCGAGGTGCCCGTGGTGCGCGCGCCACGGGAGGTCGTCGACCTCGACGACGAATCCTGGGCGGCCGTGGCGCGCCGTCGGCGCGAAGCGGCGCTGCGCGACCGCGCGCTCACGCGCGCCGACCATCGCGCGTTCGACCGGAAGATCC
>DASUOW010000271.1:0-2805 GCA_036276435.1 Gemmatimonadales bacterium | reverse complement strand
CTCAGGCTGCCTCGGCATCGCCTGACTCCTTCCGTCGCGCGCGTCCAGGCCGGCGCTCATCGTGTGGGACCGGCGGCAGACGTCTAGTAGCCGTAGGGCTTCGCCTCACCGAAGTCGTAGGGCAGCGGCGGCGCGTCGTCGCGGTGCACGGTGCACCACTGGTCCCGCGGTCCGGACGACTCGAGTAGCGGGGCGTACGACTGCGTACGCAGCAGCGTCTGCGCCGCGGACACGGCCTCGGCCTCGATCGACGCGGCGACGACGGCGCGCGCCTCCGGGGTCGGCGCCGATACCAGCGCCTCGGCATTGCGCCAGGCGGTCTCTCGCTGCGCGGAGACGATCTGGAACAGCGTGACGTTGCTGATCCCGGCGGAGTCGTCTCCGTCATCGGCGGTGGGGTCGAAGCGGGTCGCGAGCTCGGCCAGCAACGGCCTGGTTGCGGTGTAGAGCCACTGCTCGACCGCATCGAAGTCCGGCTTGCGCGAGGAGCCGTCCGGTGCGACCAGGCCGACACCGGCAAGCACGAACGGCAGGTCGCGGACGATGTGAGCGTTCATGCCGAGCAGCAGGCTCCCCGTGGCGCTGACCCGCTTGTCCCGCGAGGCGTCGAACGCGATGCGCCACGCCTCCGGAACCGAACCACCCGACTGGTAGGCGTAGTAGGCGTCGGTGTAGTACTTCGCGAAGACCGCGTCCTGGTGGTTGGCGAACGGCACGTCCTCGTAGTAACCGGGAATGTCCCGGCTCCACCCGTACGTCTGCGTCATGCGCAGGTACGCACGGGAGAAGATCGCATCGTGCGAGCAGCTCTTTGCGGTGTCGTCGGCGATCCGCGCGAGCTCCCTGAGCGTCGCCTTGAGACAGTTGTCGCGGCCGGCGACGCAGTCGTTCTCGCTTGTGGGCACGTACTCCTCGGTCCAGCCGGCGAGCTGCGACGACCAGGCCACGTTCGGCTGGGTGGTGGCCGCTGACGCGGGTGCACCCCCAGCGGCGAGCGCGGCGGCAAGTGCGGCGGCCAGCGCCCCCGTCAAGACTCCCCGCGTCCAGCGGGCACGACGAAGCAAGGACTTCGCGGACAACATGGCTCCCTCCCCAGGCAGCGCGATGCGCATCCCCCATTGTGCACAAGAGGCACGTTGAGGCATCTGCGGTCTAGCCCTTTCGGTCTAGTCCTCCGGGTGCGCGGCCACCCACGCGGCGAGCTGCGCCCGGGAGGTGAAGTTGAGCTTGCCGAGGATGCGGGCGACGTGCCCCTCGGCGGTGCGCCGCGCCATCACGAGACGCTCGGCGATCTCGCGGTTGGTCAGGCCCTCGGCCACCAGCGCGGCGATCTCGCTCTCCCGCCGGGTCAGCCGGACCTCGTCGAGATGCGTGTCCGCGGCCGCGGGAGCCGGTGTACGTCGCCCGAGGGCGAGCGCGACCGCGTCGGCGAAGCGCATCGTCGACCCCTCCTCGAAGGCCCGGCCGAAGGCGACGTCGCCCAGCGCCTCGCGCGTCCGTACGAGGCAGCGGTCGTGGTCCTCGTGCAGGTGGCCGAAGAGGCTCGCACCGATGGAGTCGAGCGCGGCCTGTACTGCTCCGAGGAGGCGCGCGGACTCCTCGAAGTGGCCGGCCTCGGACTCCGCCCAGGCGACCACCTCGACCGACATCGCCATGCCCATCCGGTCGCCGAAGGGCTCCTTGAGTCGCAGCACGTCGCGGGCGTACGTGCGCGCCCGGGCGCCGCGTCCGAGCTGCCACTGGACCAGTGCCTCCACCCACCGCGCCAGGGCGGCGCACCAGCGCTCGGAGACGGCCTCGCTCAGCTCGATGCACTCCTCGGCGTACGCCATCGCCCGGTCGGGATCATCCAGGGTGGCGTGCACCGTGGCGAGCTGCACCAGCGCGAGCGGGACGCCGAACGGGTCCGTGCCCTCCCGGTGCAGCGCCAACGCCTCCTCCAGCAGCGGCACCGCCGCGGCGGGTTCGCCCCAGAAGACAGAGGCCAGTGCCAACCCGTGGAGGGCGTGCGCGCGCCAGGTGACGTTCCCGGCCGACGTCGCCGCCGCGAGCGCCTCCTCCAGCAGCGGCCTGCCCATGTCGATCTGGCCCTGCAGGACGGCCAACCGGCCCGCGACCTCCAGGCCCGCGGCGCGCGCGACGCCGACCTGGACGGGCTCGTCGCCCTCCGCCGCCGGCAGCTGGGCCAGCAGCCGCTCCACCCACGCCCGGCCCTCGCCGAAGCGGCCCGTCATGACCCAGTGGTGCTGCAGCTCCGAGGCCATCCGGAGGCCCTCGACCGCGTCGGCCGGGTCGTGCGCCAGCCGCTCGAGCGCCGTGCTGAGGTTGTCGTGGTCGGCGCGCAGTCGGGCGAACCAGCCGACCTGGGCCGGGCCGAAGAGCTCGCCGGCGGCGGTCGCGGCCAGCCCGGCGTACCAGCGGCGATGCCGCTCGGCGTACGGCGTGGGGCCGCCGTCCTCGGCCAGCCGCGCGTCGCCGTACTCGCGCAGCGACTCCAGCATGTGGAAGCGCGCCGCACCGGCGATCTCGACCGGCTCGCGCACGAGCACCGACTTGGAGACGAGCCCGTCGACGACGTCGGAGAGCGCCGCCCCGGAAAGGTCCTCGTCACAGGCGACGGCCTCCAGCGCCGCGAGGTCGAACCCACCTCTGAACACCGACGCCCGCGCCCACGCCAGTCGCTCCTGCGGCTCGAGCAGGTCGTGGCTCCAGTCGATCAGCGCGAGGAGGGTCTGCTGCCGGGGCAGCGCCGCCCGGCTCCCTCGGGTGAGCAGGGCGAAGCGGTCGCTGAGCCGGTCGAGAATC
>DASUOW010000270.1:0-5315 GCA_036276435.1 Gemmatimonadales bacterium | reverse complement strand
GGCCTCGTACGGGACGAACGTGCCATCCGGCTCGAGGTGACCCTGCCCCGGCGCGAACGACCACACCGGCGCGAGGCCCGACACGGGACGGCCGGCGCCGTCTCGCGCCGACAGCGTGAGCTGCACCACGTCGCCGCGACGCACCCGGGCAGCGCTCGCCTCCACCGACAACGACGCGGGCACCGACGCCAGGACCTCGACCGGCACCGTCGCGCGGGCCGCGCCCGCCTGCGCCGTCAGCGTCGTCCTGCCGCCGCGTCGCGCCTCGAGCTCGCCGCCGGGCCCGACGCGGACGATGGCAGGCGCCGCGCTGGTCCAGGTCACGGCATCGCCGCGGTCGTCGCCGGCGGCGCTCAGGACGCGCACGCTCGGCCGGACCCGCTGGCCGGGCACCAGGCGCGACGGCACGCCCGTCACGTCGAGCCGAGCCGCGGGACCGGGCACGAGGCGCACGCCCATCTGGCGGATGACGGGCTTGCCACCCGGCACCAGCGCGACGACGGCGATGTTGACCGTCCCCGGTGCGCCGCCACGGACCATGCCCATCGAGTCGATCGCGCCCGGCCCCATCCCCGCCGTCTGGAACCGGATCGTCGCGCCAGGCACGGGCGCGCCGGTCGCGTCGAGCAGCCGGGCCGTGAGTCGCAGCGAATCCCCCGCCACCATCACGGGCTCGGCCGGCGTGACCTCGAGTCGCCCCTGTGCGGATTGCTGTGCCGAGGCGGTGGACAGCAATGGCGCGCTCAGGGCCATGAGCGCCGACGTGAAGGGCAGGATCGAACGGAATACCGGAGACATGTGGCTCCTGGAGTCGGTCGGGCAGGAGAGCAACGAAGCCGAAGCTTACCCTCCGATCCGGACGCTCGCCAAAGCAGGAGAGATTCACCGGCGCCCGGTCGGCATGCCGTGCCGGAGGCGGGTATGTTATCGCGATTCGAAGAAGGAGACCCCGTGCCCGTCCGTTCCTCCCCAGTCCGAGCGCGAGTCGCCGCGCTCCTCCTGCTCGCGGGGTGCGCGAAGCCCCAGGGAATCACCACGATGTCACCGACCCAGGTCGGCGAGCTGCCGGTCATCGGCACCCTCACCTACCGCGCACGCATTGCCCTGCCGGCGGACACGCGCGCCGTCGTGGAGGTGCGCGAGGGCGATGGCCCGGACGGCCCGGTCGTCGCCGAGCGGCGCATCGACCTCGAGGGGAAGCAGGTGCCGATCGTGTTCGAGCTGCGCGTCGATCGGGCGCGGCTCGCGGCCGACCGGCGCTACTTCGCGCGCGGCGGCCTGATCGTGGAGGGGCGCCCGGCGTGGGCCACGGAGCCCGTGGCACTCGACGTCACGCAGCGCAGCATCGAGCTGGGCACGCTCGAGATGCTCCCGGTGCGCGCGACCGCGTTCGCGTCCACGCTGCGGTGCGGCGACGAGCACGCCACGGTGGGCTGGGTGGGCGAGGACACGGCCGAGCTGACCTTCGGCGGGGAGCTGTTCAGGCTCAAGCGCGCGCGTTCGGGCTCCGGTGCGCGCTACGAGGCGCCGGGCGATTCCACGACGTGGCTCTGGAACAAGGGCGACCGCACCACCATCTCGGTGCGGGGCGAGACCCATCCGGAATGCACAATCGAGGAAGCCGTCGACGAGACGTTCCGCGCCCACGGCAACGAGCCCTTCTGGGGCCTCGAGATCACGCGCACGACGCTGACGTTCCGCACGCCCGACGGCCGGCCCGTCACGCTGCCCTCGCCGCGTCCCACCCTCGCCGCGGGCAGCCGGCGCTACGCCGCGCGCGGCGACGGCCACGACCTCGCGGCCACCGTCACCGACCGCATCTGCACCGACGACATGAGCGGGATGCCCTACCCCAGCACCGTCACCGTCGTGCTCGACGGGCGCGAGTATCGCGGCTGCGGTGGCGAGCCCGCGGCGGTGCTGCAGGGCAAGGAGTGGGTGGTGGAGGACGTGGATTCCGCCGACATCATCGACCGCTCGCGACTCACGCTCAACTTCTCGGCCGACAAGCGGGTCTTCGGCCGCGCCGGCTGCAACACGTACAGTGGACGCTACACCCTCACCGGCGAGAGCCTCACGGTGGCGAGCCCCGTCACCACGCTGAAGGCGTGCGCCGAGTCGCTGATGCGGCAGGAGGATCGCTTCCTGAAGGTGCTGGCGGACGTGCGGCGCTTCGAGATCACGCCGACCGGGGCGCTGGTGCTGCACGCGGACGACGGCCGGTCCATCACGGCGCGGCGCTGATCCGCGCGCGGCCTCACTCGGACTTGAGCATCGAGCCCGGCAACGGGCTCGGCGGACCGGGCGGATTGGTCGAGGTGCGCAGGTACAGGTACGCCGCGATGTGCCGCGCGTCGGCTTCCGTGACGCCGAGGGTGGGCATCACGGTGCCGGGCCGGATCTCGTCCGGGAACCGGATCCATCGCTGCAGGTTGGGCATGGTGTTCGGCAGCGAGCCCGCGAGATAGGCCCGGTGCGGCAGGTCGCTCAGCGGGGGGCCCACGAGTCCGCGCGCCTCGCGGATGCCCGGAATGCGATGGCACGCCCCGCAGCCGTAGCGCTGGATCGCTGCCCGCCCCTCGCGCGGACTCCCCTGCATGGCCGTGAGGACGTCGGCGCGCTCCTCCGGCTCGCCGCAGCCCACGAGCAGCGCGATGCACAGCGCCAGTCCGCGCCCCCTCATCCGGCCCCGCTCCGGCTGCACAGCGGGACGGCCAGCGAGGCGAATCCCTCGAGCAGGATCGTGCCCGTCGCGAGCGCGCCCAGCAGGATGCCCGACAGCATCAGGAAGGCGCGCCACGAGTGCGTCTCGCTCAGCGCCACGTCCCACGGCATCACGCCGGCTTCGCTGCGCCATTCGCGGAAAGCGAGCCATGTCGCCGCGCCTGCGACCGCGGCCAGTGCCAGCGTGGCCACGGCGAGCGCCGCACGCATCCCGCCCCACCCCATGGCACAGCCCACCGCGACGAGCACGTAACTTCCCAGAAAGTGCACCGCCCACGCCACGCTCCCGCCCAGGAGGGCGAACAGCAGTCCGCGCAGGCTCGTGACGCTCACGTCAGCCTCGGCGTGAGGAAGACCACCGCGAACGCCACCAGCCCGCTGAACGCGGCGAAGCCGTAGACGAGCCCGGTGTTCCAACCCACCGCATGGCCCCGCGCATCGCGCGGCCGAGCCCACGCCCACGCCTGCGCCACGCCCGCCATGACCACGAGGATCGCCGCCACCAGCGCCTGAAAGCCCAGGACGGCGACGACGGCGGAGTCGCGGGCGCTCGCCGCGGGCGCAAGCTCGGATCCGAGCAGCTCCCGGCCAGCGATGAAGAGATGCACGGCCGCCAGTACGAACGCGATGAGGAGCGCCACTCGCATCGTCCCCACGCGCGCCCGTCCGGCGGCCCGGATCGCGGTCGTGATCGCGGCGGCGCCCGCCGGCAGCGCCAGCGTCGCCAGCAGCGGCCAGATGAGCCCCGGATCGGCACCACCGGCACTCGCGAGACGCTGGTGCCCGCGCAGGTAGAAGAACGAGGCGACCACCGCTATGAGTGCCGTCGCGAGGATCGCCACGAACACCACCGTGCCCCAGAAGCCGTTCGAGCGCGGACCGGCCTGCACGAGTCCCAGCGTGGTCTCGGTCGCGGCCATCTCCTCCATCGCGATCGCCTCGGAGCGCTGGGGCCGGAACCAGAGCACGAGCGCGGCGGCGATCACGCCGAGACCGGCCAGCATGCCCGCCACGTGGTCCACGATCGCCGCCGCGAACAGCACCAGGAACCCGACCGACATCGTGAACGGCGCGATGGACGGTCCGGGGATGTGCGCGATGCCCTCGGGCCGGCCGTCGTGCAACGCCACCACCAGCGTGCCGCGCCAGCGCGTGGGCCAGTGGTCCATGCGTTCCACCTCCGCCTGCGACTCCGCGTCGGCGGCGTTCACGTCGGCCGGATCCTCCGGCGCCGGTCCCCAGTCCTCGCTCCACAGCGGGTGGCGATCATGCACCACCGGCAGGCGCGGGAACTGCGCCGACGGCGGCGGCGAGCTCTGCGACCACTCGAGCGTGTCGGCCTGCCACGGGTTGTCGCCGGCGGGCGCGCCGCGCCGCAGGCTCCAGAGGAAGTTGCCCACCACCATCACGGCGCCCGCCGCGAGCGTGAAGGCGCCGATGGTGGACAGGAGGTTCCACGTGTCGAGCCCCAGTCCCGCCTGGTACGTATACACGCGCCGCGGCATCCCCAGCAGCCCCGAGATGTGCATGGGGAAGAACGCGACGTTGAATCCCACGAACATCACCGCCGCGCTCCAGCGCCCGGCGCCCTCGTGCATCAGCCGGCCGGTGACCTTCGGCAGCCAGTAGAACAGCCCCGCGATGAGGGGGAACACCGACCCGCCGATGAGCACGTAGTGGAAGTGGGCCACCACGAAGTACGAGTCGTGCACCTGCTGGTCGAACGGCACGGAGGCCACCATCACCCCGGTGATGCCGCCGATCACGAAGATCACGAGCCCCGCGAGCGCGAACAGCAGCGGGGCGCGCCACACCACCCGCCCGGTCCACAGCGTCGCCACCCAGCCCGCCACCTGCAGCCCCGAGGGGATCGCGATGATGGCGCTCGCGGTCGCGAAGTAGCCCATCGCGACCGGGGCGATACCCGTGGTGAACATGTGGTGCACCCACAGGCCGAAGCTGAGGAAGCCCGTCGCCACCAGCGACAGCACCACCAGCGGATAGCTCACCACCGGCCGGCGCGCGAACGTCTGTACGATGTGCGTGACGATGCCGATGGCCGGCAGGAACATGATGTAGACCTCCGGATGCCCGAAGGTCCAGAACAGGTGCTGCCACAGCAGCGCATCGCCGCCCGCGGCGGGCACGAAGAAGCTCGTGAGCCCCTTGCGGTCGAGCTCGAGCATGGCGGTGCCCACGATGAGCGGCGTGAAGGCGAAGATGATCATGAACGCCGTCACCAGCATCGCCCAGGCGAACACCGGCAGCCGGTTGATCGCCATGCCCGGCGCCCGCGTGCGCAGCACCGCCACGATCAGCTCGGCCGCCGCGCCCAGCGCCGCGATCTCCGCGACGCTCAGCCCGATGTCCCAGAAGTCCATGTTGATGCCGGGCGAGTACTCGCGTCCCGTGAGCGGCACGTACGCGAACCAGCCGCCGTCCGGCGCCACGCCGAACAGGAAGCTCGAGTAGAGCAGCAGGCCGCCGAAGAGGTAGGTCCAGTAGCTCAGCGCCGTCAGTCGCGGGAACGGCAGGTCGCGCGTGCCGAGCATGAGCGGCAGCATGTAGTTCGCGACCGCCTCGATGAAGGG
>DASUOW010000269.1:0-6235 GCA_036276435.1 Gemmatimonadales bacterium | reverse complement strand
AGTCGCCGATCCTCCTCACGTGCACGCTCTGCGTGTGGCGCGCCGCCGACGCGCTCGCGGGCTGGATGCTCGAGCGCCCGGGGATGGAGCAGGTGCGCTCGATCAACCTCGTCGTCGGCGAGACGAACGACGGCTACGTGCTCAATGCCATCCGCAGCCATCCCGTCGACGCGCGCGACGTGCGCGAGGCGCTGGAGCGCGCCGCGGGCAGTGCGGTCGCCGAGGGGAGCGTGGGCGCGGGCGCGGGGACGGTGGCGTTCGGGTGGAAGGGCGGCATCGGCACCGCGTCGCGCCGCGCGAAGGCGGCCGACAGCACCTGGACGGTGGGTGTGCTGGTGCAGAGCAACTTCGGCGGCGACCTGCTGGTGCTCGGCGTGCCGGTGGGCCGCGAGCTGGGACGCAACGGCATCCGCCGCCGCGTGGACCCGCAGGGCCCGCGGGGCTCGATCATGATCGTCGTGGCCACCGATGCGCCGCTGCTCGACCGCAACCTCGAGCGGCTCGCGTCGCGCGCCATCATGGGCCTCGCGCGCACCGGGTCGGTGGGCGGCAACGGCTCCGGCGACTACGTGATCGCCTTCTCCACGCATCCCGGCGTGCGCCGCGGCCCCGACGCGACGCGACTGGCCCTCGCCGAGCTCGCCAACGACGAGATGACCGGCCTCTTCCAGGCCGTCGTGGAAGCCACCGAGGAGGCGATCTACAACTCCCTGCTCGCCGCCACCACCGTCACGGTGAAGGACGGCGCCGTCGAGGCGCTGCCCGTGGACGAGGTGGTGCGCATCCTCGCCCGGCACGGCCGCCTGCGGAACTGACCCGCCGCGCGGGGTATTCCGCCTGATCGGCGCCTCGCTATCGGGGCGCTCGCATTCCGCCCAAGCGAAGGATTCATGGACTGGCTCACGGACCCTCAGGCCTGGATCGGCCTCGCCACCCTCACGGTGCTCGAGATCGTCCTCGGCATCGACAACGTCATCTTCATCTCGATCCTGGCCGGCAAGCTGCCCGCGCACCAGCAGGATCGCGCCCGCAAGATCGGCCTCGGCCTCGCGATGCTGTCGCGCATCGTGCTGCTGTTCTCGCTGAGCTGGGTGATCCGGCTGACGGACCCGCTCTTCACGGTGCTCGGGGAGGAAATCTCCGGACGCGACCTCGTGCTGATCCTCGGCGGGCTCTTCCTCCTCGCCAAGAGCACGCGCGAGATCCACGAGCGCCTCGAGGGCGAGGAGCACGGGCACGAGGCCCGCGACACGCCGTCGTTCGCCAGCGTGCTCGTGCAGATCATGCTGCTGGACGTCGTCTTCTCGCTCGACTCGGTGATCACCGCCGTCGGCATGGTGAACCAGATCTGGGTGATGGTGACCGCCGTCATCGTCGCGGTGGGCGTGATGCTCGCCTTCGCCGGCGCCATCAGCCGCTTCGTGGACAAGCACCCGACGGTGAAGATGCTGGCCCTCAGCTTCCTCCTGCTGATCGGCGTGGCGCTGCTGGCCGAGGGCTTCGACCGCCACATCCCGAAGGGCTACATCTACTTCGCGATGGCGTTCTCGGTCATGGTGGAGCTGCTCAACCTGCGCGCCCGGAAGAAGCGGGCGCCGGTGCAGCTACGGGGGCGGATCAACGAAGGCGTCGTGACACGGCTGGAGCACTGACCTCCGGCCCTCGCACTTCACCACGCGGAGCCGCCGCCGCCGCGGCTCCGCGGCATGAGCTATCTCCTCGCGCAGCATAGCGTTGCGACACCGCCGGCCATCCGGCGCGTGTCTTGCCCCTTGGCCTCCATCCTTCATGGAGGCCCGACCATGCGTGCATCCCGCGGCATCGCCCTGCTGGCCGCGTTCGCCCTCGCCGCCTGCTCCTCGTCCCGGTACGTCGAGGTGGCGCCGCGACTCGACCTGCGCCCCGTCGGCCCGGTGGGCCTCGTCACCTTCACCACGGTGAACGCCCGCGCCGCGATGGGCGAGCGTGCCACGCAGCAGTTCGCCGAGCAGGTGCTCGGCGCCCAGAGCGGCATCGAGGTGCTCGAGATCGAGCCGTCGGATTCCCTGCTCCGCTACGCGGCCGACAAGGGCTACGGGCCGGAGTTCGCGCAGGCGGTGGGACGGGAGAAGAACGTCGCGGCGGTGTTCGTGGGCACGCTCGAGGTGACGGGTGCCCAGCCGGGCGGCGTCATCTCGAGCGTGCGCAACATGCAGGTGGGCGCCACCGTCACCGGCACGCTCACGGTGAAGCTGCTGTCGGCCAAGAGCGGCGGCACGATGTGGCAGGCCAGCTCGACGGCCACCGAGAAGATCGGCGAGTTCTCCCTCTCGCGGGGCACGCCGTCGGTGACGGCGCGCGATCCCGACGACGCCTACGCGGCTGCGCTCGCGCGCCTCGTGGACGAGGTGACGCGGGACGTGCGCCCGACGTGGCGGAAGGAATAGCGCCCGCACGCCCATGACCTGATCACGCCGAACGGCGGGTGATCACCGACGGGACCGCGACGTCGTCTTCGACGAAATCGAGGTCCCGTCCGTACGTCTCGGGCAGCCGCCACAGCGCCCAGCACGCGGCGGCGAAGGCGAGCGCACCGATGAGCCCGGCGGCGGCGGCGATGCCCAGCGCCGGACGGAGCGCCAGGAAGGCGAGCGTCATCGGCACGGCGCTCGCGCGCACGAAGGTGGGGACGCTCGTCGCCACCGTGGCGCGCATGTCGGTGCCGAACTGCTCCACCGCCATCGTCACCATCACGGCCCAGAACCCCGCCCCGAATCCGAGCCACGCGCAGACGACGTAGAACGCCGCCGGCGTGCTGGCGACGCCGAGCAGGTAGACGGCGACCGCCGGCACGCTCAGGGCGTAGAACGCCGCCACCGCCCGCCGGCGCGACCGCAGCGCCTGGCTGAGGAGTCCGCAGGCGAGGTCGCCGAGCGTGCCACCGGTGTAGAACACCAGGATCGTCGTCCCGGCGAGGATCTCCCCCGTCACGCCCAGCAGGCGGGCGAACTCCGGGGCGAAGGTGATGAGCACGCCCACCGTGAACCAGATCGGCACGCCGATGAGGATGGTGCGCACGTACCGTCCGGCCCGGTCGCGGGAATCGACCAGGCGGCGGAAGTCGCCGGGGCGCGCGCTGGTGGCGTGCGCGCGCGCGAACATCGGCGAGTCGTGCACCCGCACGCGGAGGGCGAGGAGCACGAGCCCGAGCACGCCGCCGATGGCGTAGGCCCAGCGCCACGGCACGAGCTGGCCCACGATCGCGGCCGCCATGGCGCCCGTGGTGCCGAGCGTGGCGACCAGCGTGGTCGCGGTGCCCCGCGCGCGCCGGTCCACCATCTCGCCCACGAGCGTGAGGCCGGCCCCGAGCTCGCCCGCCAGCCCGAATCCCGCGATGAAGCGCAGCACGGCATACTGCGGCACGCTGGTGACCGCGGCGTTGGCGAGGTTGGCGAGGCTGTAGAGCAGGATGGAGCCGTAGAGCGCCGTCCGTCGCCCGCGCCGGTCGCCGAGGGAGCCCCAGACGAGCCCACCGACCATCAGGCCGATGAGCTGCGCGTTCTGGAGCATCGCGCCGACCTCGACCGTGTGACTGCCCATCCCGAGGTCGCGCAGGCTCTGCACGCGCACCACGGCGAACAGCAGCAGGTCGAAGACGTCGACGAAGTATCCGAGGGTGACGAACAGGAGCGGCCCGCCCAGCCGGCGCAGCGGCGCCAGTTCGTCGGCCGAGGTGGTCCCCGTCACAGGAGGAAGGGCACGACGGCCCGGCGCTCGACGGGATAGTCCGGGAACGTGGCGCGGTACCACTTATGATGCGTGATGGCCCGCGGCACCAGGTTCGCCGCGGTGAAGGCGGCGAACGCCCACGCGGCCGGCGTCATCGCCGCGAGCGCGAAGCCCGTCCACTCCACCAGCTCTCCGAAGTAGTTGGCCGCCGACACCCAGCGGAATGCGCCGCCGCGCGGGATGCGGTAGCCGTCCTCGCCCGGCCGGCGCAGCGTGCGAAGGATGTGATCGGCGTGCAGGTTGGTGGCCAGCCCGGCCAGGAACAGTGCCACGCCGAGCCAGTTGAGGGGCGTCATCGACTCGGCGCGCCACGCCAGCGAGGCGCCGTTCCCGACGCCGTTGACGACGTTGAACAGCACCGCGAGCGCGGCCGTGAGCACGGGCTTGGTGGCGCGCCGGCCGCGCATCGCGAACGGGAACACGAAGGTGCGCTGCACGTAGTGCAGCTCCCAGAGCGCCAGCAGCAGCCACGGCACCGGGCCCCGTGACGCGCCGCCGGCCGCGAGGAACGCCCACACCGGCACCACCACCGCGGGCAGTTCCATCAGCACCCACGCGAGGCGCGCCGGCATCATCGGCCCGAACCCCGGTCGCCGGTAGCGGCCGTAGGGCGCGGGTATCATGAGCAGCGTCGGGAACACCAGCAGGGCGGCCACGAACTCGGCCGTCACCAGGCGTGCGACGAGTGGGGGCGTGAGGGACATGGCGCTGGTAATGTACCCGAGGAGGGGATAGCGTTGGAGAATCGCCGGTCGCTGCTGCGGCGCGTGGTGCGCTACGAGCTGCCCATCGAGGACACCCTGGTGCTGCTGCGCGCCTACGGGTGGGGGTCGGGCGAGGAGCTGGTGACGCTCACCGCCGACGACGCAGTGGCCATCCTCGAGCGCTACCTCTCCGGTGAGCTCACCGGACGCCAGGTGCAGCACTGGGCCGAGCTGCTCGAGATGCGCACCGACCTGGGGTACGACGCGCGGCACGACGACGAACTGCGCCGCCTGCTCGTCCTGCTGGCCAATCCCGAGATCAACGAGTCCCTGTCCCCCAGCCTCGCCCGGCGCCTCAGGCGCCTGCTCCTCGGCCAGGAGATCTGAACGCCATGACGTCCGGCCCCTCGCCCGACACGCGCCACCCGATCGCCGGCATCACGCGCACCGGCTTCCTCAAGCCGTTCATCACCCGGCCCAACATCGTCGTGGGCGACTACACCTACTACGACGATCCCGGCGGGCCGGGCTGCTTCGAGGCGAACGTCCTCTACCACTTCGACTTCGTCGGCGACCGGCTGGTCATCGGGAAGTTCTGCTCCATCGGCGCCGGCACGAAGTTCGTCATGAACGGCGGGAACCACCACACCACGTGGCTCACCACCTACCCGTTCCCGGTCTTCGGGCACGGCTGGGAGGCGGCGATGCCCGTATCGTGGCCCAACAAGGGCGACACCGTCGTGGGCAACGACGTCTGGTTCGGACACGATGCACTGGTGATGCCGGGCATCACGATCGGCGACGGCGCCATCGTCGCGACGCGGGCGGTGGTGACGAAGGACGTGCCGCCCTACGCCATCGTGGGCGGCAATCCGGCGACGGTGCTGCGCTACCGCTTCGACGAGCCGACGATCGCGCGGCTGCTCGCGGTGCGCTGGTGGGATTGGGACGCGGCGAAGATCACCCGGAACGTGCGCGCCATCTGCGGGAGCGAGGTGGCGGCACTGGAGACGGCGACATGAGAACACTGATCGCGGCATCCGTCATCGTCCTCGCGGCGTGCGGCGCGAAGGACACCCCCGCGGCGAAGCCCGCCAGCGATTCCGCCTTCGCCGCCGTGCAGGAACGGGGCGAGGCGGTGATGGGCGTGGACCAGTACACCTCCACCCACGTCTTCGAGGACCTGCCCGACGGCGGGCGCATCGTGCTCGACCGCGGCGACACCACCGACACCGCGGGGATCGCCACCATCCGCGCGCACATGCGCGAGATCGCCGGCGACTTCCGCAACGGCGACTTCAGCAAGCCGTTCGCGGTGCACGCCACGGAGGTGCCGGGCACGAAGCTCATGGCGGCGCGGCGCGAGAAGATCAGCTACGAGGTGAGCGACCGGCCCTCCGGCGCGGAGGTGCGCATCCGCACCGGCGATCCGGAGGCCGTGTCGGCGGTGCACGAGTTCCTCGCGTTCCAGCGCAGCGACCACCGCGCGGCGGGACACGAGGACATGGACCACTCGGCGCACATGGCTACGCCGCCGTCACCGACTCCGGCACCACGGCCGTGACGGCGCCGCTCGGGAAGCCCCATGCGCTCAGGGTGGCCTGCACCATCGCGGGCACGGTGTAGCGCCGGGCGCGCTCGCGCGCCGCGACGGCCAGGCGCGCGCGGCGCGCGCCGTCGGCGAGCAGCTCGTTGATCGCCACGGTGAGGGCCGACGCGTCGTACGGATCCACGAACATCGCCGCACCGTCCCACAGCTCGCG
>DASUOW010000268.1:0-5638 GCA_036276435.1 Gemmatimonadales bacterium | reverse complement strand
ACGGAGAGCACGAGCTCCGCCGCCGCCGCCCGGTCGCGGATGCTGGCGACGAGCTCGGCGTCGTGCTGGGCGGTCCGCGTGCCGAACCCGCCGGGCACGAGCAGCAGGTCGAGCGTCGGCGCATCGCGCAGGGCGCCGTGCGGCGTCATGATGAAGCCGTTCCGCGCCGTCACCGGCGCCGCCTCCTTCGCCAGCAGCCGCACGTCGAACGGGTCGAGGCCATGCCGCCGTCCCGCCACCGAGAACACCTCGTACGGCCCGCAGACGTCGAGCACTTCGGCGTCGTCGAACACCACGATGCCGACGGTGCGCCGGGTCACATCGCCGCCGCGTCGTTCACCAGCTGGGCTTCCTCCTCCATCTGCTTGCGATGCTCGATCATGCGGAGCGCGTAGCGCTCGAGCGCGCGCTCGTGCTCGGTGGCCGGCTCCCAGCGCGGGACCTCGACGGGCCGCCCATCCTCGCCGATGGCCACGAACACCGCCACGCAATACGCCTTGCGCTTGAACGCCCGCTCGCGCGGATCGCCCGCGAAGATATCGATGCCGATGTGCATGCTGGTGCGCCCGGTGTGGATCACCTGGCAGCGCAGCTCGATGATCGAGCCGACCAGGATGGGGTGGGTGAAGTGGATCCCGCCGATGTAGACGGTCACGCAGTACGTGCCCGACCACTGCGCGGCGCAGGTGTAGCCCGCCTGGTCGATCCACTTCATCAGCATCCCGCCGTGCACCTTGCCGCCGAAGTTCACGTGCGACGGCTCGGCGAGGAAGCGCAGCACGCTGTGGCCGGGAGCGTGAGACTGCTCCATGGAGGTCGTCCTTTCCAGACGCTCGGGTGGCACCCTTTGTGCCTGTTGGTGTCGCGAAGTGCCCGGGAGGCCAGTCGGTCCGGCTCCCGCGCCATCTGTGCAACTTATCGTGAATCAAGCGCTTGCGCAGGCTTGGCTCCCTCCCAGCCGCCGTCGTCGTCGGGGCTCGGAGTTCACGTGCACCCTGCAAGGTGATGACCGCACCGGCAGAAGAATCCCTGCGCGCGTCCTACCTCAACAGCCTGCCGCGACCCGGCGAGGCGGTGCCGGACGGCGTGGATCCCGCCCTCGTGAAGCGCCTCGTCGAGGCGCTCGGCCCCAACTACGTGGTGGGGGACCGCATCGCGCGGGGCGGCTTCTGCGAGATCCTCGAGTGCTGCGACATGGAGCTCGATCGGCGCCTCGCGATCAAGGTGCTCCGGCCGGACGTGGGCGGGACGCAGGACATGCGGGCCCGCTTCAAGCAGGAGGCCCGCGCCATCGCCCGCCTCACGCATCCGAACATCATCCCGATCCACTTCATCGGCGAGGCCGCGGGCCTCGCCTTCTACGCGATGCCGTTCGTCGCCGGCCGCACGCTCGCCGACCTGCTCGGCGACCAGTCGCCGCTGCCCGCGCGCCGCCTCGTGCCGCTGCTCATCCCGGTGCTCGAGGCGCTGCACCACGCGCACCAGCTCGGCATCGTGCATCGCGACATCAAGCCGGACAACATCCTCATCGAGGACGAGAGCCGCCGGCCGCTGCTGCTGGACTTCGGGATCGCGAAGGTGCTCACCGGCGCCGCGCACCAGACACAGGCCGGCTTCATCGTCGGCACGCCGCTCTACATGAGCCCGGAGCAGGCGCTCGGCCGCGACCCCGTGGATGCGCGATCCGACGTGTACGCCTTCGGCGTGATGATGTTCCAGCTGGTCACCGGCACGGCACCCTACGACGGGCAGACGTCGCAGGAGATCGTCGGCCGTCATCTGGGCGATCCGGTGCCGGTGCCCTCGGCGCGGCATCCGAACGTGCCCGGCTGGCTCTCGGCGATCATCGTCCGCTGCCTCGCCAAGAAGCCGGCCGACCGCTTCGCCTCGGCGCACGAGCTCGCCGACGCGCTGCGCGCGGGGCTCGCCGCGAGCGGCCGCGACGAGCGCCCGCGCACGCCGATGCCGGACGCCCTCCGCGAGGGCGAACTCCCGTTCCTGCTCGACGAGTCCGTGCCGTCGCGCGGCCGTGGACTCCGGCTCGCGCTCGGCGGCGCCGGCATCGCCGCGGCGCTCGCGATCGGCTTCCTGCGTCCGGCGCCCCCGACCACGGTGCACGTGCGCAATGCACTGGTGCATCCCGTCGAGCTCACGCTCGCCGATGGGTCGGCGCGGCGCCTGGCGCCGGGCGACAGCCTGGAGCTCGCCTGGGGCGCCGAGGGTGCCTTCGAGGCCCGCTGGACGATGGTGCGCCCGACGTCCCGGACCGGGCGTCCCATGGGCGAGGCGCTGGCCGGCGTGCTGCGCGAGGAGCGACCGCGCGGTGCCGTGCGCTACCGCCTCGATGCCAAGGCGCTCGACGGCGAGTACTTCGCGCCGCGGGTCACGAACACCAGCGGCGTACCGCTGCGCTTCGCGGTGGAGCTGCCGGACGGCGCGCGCCTGTGCGACTGCGACGTGCCCGCGCAGGCGTCGGACGAACCGATGGGCTACTACCGGCTCGCCCCGCGCACCGTGGTGCGACTGCATGATCGCCAGGAGCGCGAGGTGCGCTACGACCTGCGCGACCCCATCCGCGAGCCCCTGAGCGGCGTCGTCGCGGTGCGCGTGGAACCGGGGCACCTCCCGCGCGAGGTGAAGGCGACGTCTCCCACGCGGGCGGTGGTGGCATCCCGCCCGCCGCGCCGCTCGCCCCCGCGGCTCACGCCGGCACGCCGGGAGGTGCTCGGCGCCAGCGCCGCCGCGCCGCCGGCGCCGGCGGAGCCACCCGTGCCCGTGGCTGAAGCGCCGGCCCCGGCGCCCGAGCCCGTCGTGGACACGGCGCCCGCACCCGCACGCAAGCCGGCGGCACCCGTTCGTCCCGCGAATCCCCTCAGCGGCTTCCTGCCGGTGCGCTGACGCCGCTCAGTCGCGGGGGCCGTCGCGCCGCCGCTTGAGCTCCAGCAGGCGTCCCGGCTGCATCGCGTCGACGCCGTACTTCTCCCGCACCTCGTCCATCGCCGCCGACAGGCGGCGCAGCTTTTCCCGCTCGGGCGGCTCGAACAGGTCGGGCGCCGACGCGCGCGCGAGGTTCGTCGCCGCGAGGCCGACGAGCCGCACGCCGCGGTCGCGCTTGCGCACGTCGCCGAAGGCCTCGGCGAGCAGCCGGCGCGCCGTCTCGAAGAGGTCGCGATCGAGGTCGGTGGCGTCGGGCAGCGTGGCCCGGCGCGTCACGGTGTGGAAGTCGTCGTGCCGCAGCTTGAGCGTCACGGTGCGCGCCACGAGCTGCTCGTGGCGGAGCTGGCTCGCCACGCGGGTGGCGAAGAGGAGCAGTACCGCCTCGAGCTCGGCGGGGTCGCGCAGGTCGTGGCTGAAGGTGGTCTCGCGGCTCACCGACCTGGGTGGCCGGTCGGGTCGGAGCACCGTGCCGCCGTGGCCGTGCGCGCGGAGCTTGAGCAGTCGGCCATCCTCCCCGAGGAGTCGCACGAGGTCGCGCTCGGAGCGTTGCTGCACCTCCCACACCTCGCGGAGGCCGAGCTCGGCGAGGCGGCGCGCCGTCTTGGGGCCCACGCCCGGCAGCGCGCGCAGCTCGAGGCCGGCGAGGAAGCCCTCCTCCCACCCGGCGCGGACCTCCATCAATCCCCTCGGCTTCGCGGCGTCGGACGCGAGCTTGGCCACCATCCGGTTGGGCCCGATGCCGATGCTCACGGCGAGGCCGGCGTCGGTGCGCACGGCATCCCGCACCGCTTCCGCCACCGGCAGCAGGGAGACCGGGTGCAGCCGTTCCGTGCCGGTGAAGTCGAGGTAGCCCTCGTCGAGCGACGCCATGACGACGGTGGGGGAGAACCGCTCGAGCGTCGCGCGGATCTGGTGTGACGCCTCGCGATACCAGGCGAAGTCGCCCTTGAAGAAGGTGGCCTGCGGACAGAGTGCCACGGCGCGCGCGATCGGCATGCCGGCGCGGATGCCGAACTTGCGCGCGCCGTAGCTGGCCGACTGGACCACTCCGCGCGACTCGCGCCGCCCACCCACCACGAGCAGCTCCACATCCCTGAGCGGGGGATGGCGCCGGCGGCAGACCTCGACGAAGAAGGCGTCGAGGTCCACGTGCATCAGGCGGGGGGGCACGGCCTCATGGCGTCACGGCAGCTGCAGCGCGGCGACCGTGGCGCCCTTGTGCGTCTGCCCGGCGTTCTTCCCCACGGGGAAGTTGAGATTCGTCACGTACACCGTGCTGCCGAGCTTCTTGAGCTCGGCGGGGAAGCGCAGCGTCTCGTGCGCGTCGTCGGTGGCGAGCACCGTGACGTTCCCGGCCGGGTCGATCTTGGCGATCGTGTTGCTGAAGTTCGCGGTGACGTAGAGCGTGTCGCCCTCGGTGACCACGATGCCGTCGGCGCCCAGCAGCCGGGAGTCCTTCGCGAGCACGGAGATGATGCCCGCCTGCCGGCCGTCCTTCCGCTCGAGGCGGGTGATCTCGCCGGTACCGGTGTTGGCCGTGTAGATGGCGCCCTTCGAGTCGATGCCCAGCCCGTTGGTGACGTAGGCGCGTACGGGCATCGTCGTGTCGGTCGAGACGCTGGCGTAGCCCTTGGCGAACACCACCGCGGCGCCACCCGTGGGCGGGGCGTGGTAGACGGCGTTCTGGTCACCGCCCGAAATCCAGAGGTGGCCGTCCGCTTCGACGGTGAGCCCGTTGGCGCCCTTCGCGCCGGTCACGAACGGCTTCGCGTCCTTCGCGGGATCGAAGTCGCTCGCGCCGAGGCGCGCGGCGTCCACGCGATAGACGACGCCCTCCTCGGGCACCGCCGCGTAGATGTTGCCGGCGCTGTCGGCGGCGACGCCGAGGATCGCGGTGCCGGGCTTGGTGGGCAGCTGGCCCACGCGCGTCGCGCTGCCCACCGAGTCGATGCGGTAGAGGCCGCCATCCTTCCAGTCCGCCGTGTAGAGCGCGCCGCGGTACTCGGCGAGCCCCTCGATGGTGGACGCCGTGTCGCCGATCGTCGCCACGATGCGGAGCGCAGGCGCGGTCGAGGTGGCGGCCGCGGCTGCCGTGCTGTCGGCAGCGGGGGCGGGCCGGCGCTCGCCGCACGCGGCCGCGGCGAGAGTGAGCAGCATGGGAAGGGCACGGCGGTTCATGGCAGCTCCTGGCGCTGGAAGGTCACACGAGAAGAATGGCGGTGGCCTTGAGGCCGATCCAGACCGCGCTGCCGGGGCGCAGCCCCAGCTCCTCCGCCGTCTGGTTGGTGACGGCCGCGACCAGCGGCCGGCCGACGTCGAGATGCACCTGCGTGACGGGGCCGAGCCGCTCGAGCCGTTCCACCGTCGCCTGCAGCCGGTTGCGGAGCGAGGTCGGCGGCGGCTCGGCGCTCAGCAGCAGGTCCTCCGGCCGGATCACGACGTGCGCCGGCCCCTCCCGCTCCGCCACCAGCTCCACCGTGAGCCCGCCCGAGGTGAAGCGCGCCTTGAAGCGGCCGTCCTCGGTGGTCTCGCCGGCATGGCGCACCTCGCCGGCCAGCACGTTGCCCGCGCCCACGAAGCGCGCCACGAAGGCGGAGTTGGGATAGCGGAACACGTCCTCCGGCCGTCCGGCCTGGACGATGCGCCCCTCGGCGAGCACCGCCACGAGGTCGCCGAGGCGCAGCGCGTCGTCGAAGTCGTG
>DASUOW010000267.1:0-2289 GCA_036276435.1 Gemmatimonadales bacterium | reverse complement strand
ACAGGTGTGCGCGCTGCGCACCGGCATTGCGCGCCCAGAAGGTGCGCGCCTGCTCGAGCGTGTAGCCCTTGAGCTGCGCCTCGGTGGGATACAGCCTCCCATATGGGTGATCGCCGTACATCGTCTCGCGGAAGCTCGCGAGCGCGATCGGCTGCGGCTGGCTCATTGCGATCGCGAGCTGCCGCAGGCGGGTCTCCCGCACGCGCTCGAACTCGGCCGCGGGGAAGGCGGGGCGCCGCGCCACCTCCGCGATGAGCGCCACGGCGTCGGCCGTGCGCTCCGCGAGCACCTCGGCGCCGACACTGGTCTCGTCCGCGCCGGCGAAGGCGAACAGGGAGCCACCCATCGACGCGAACGCCTCGGCGAGCTGCGAGGCGGATTGCGTCGTCGTGCCCTCCACCAGCATGTCGCCGGCGAGCCCGGAGAGCCACGTCTCGCGCGGGCCCTCGTTGAGCGCGCCGCTGCGCACCACGAGGCGCACGTGCGCCTTGGGCGTCGTGCCGAACGGCGTGAGCGTGACCTGCATGCCATTCGCGAGCGCGAAAGTGCGCGGCGCCGCGAGTCGAAAGCTCTTCGGCGTGCCCGGCGAGGGCGGGACCTCGCGCTGCGCGGGGAGGGCGGCGGGCGCCGTGAGGAGCGCCGCCGTGATCAGGATCGTCGTCTTCATGGGACCGGCGCCTCGCTCAGTTGCCTTCGGACGGCGCTCCCGCGGACACGGCCTGCGCGCCCGGGAGCACCTGCACGATGGTGCGGTTGGTCGGGCGCAGGTATTCCCGCGCCGTTCGCTGGACCTGGTCGGGGGTCACCTTGGCGAACCCGTCCATGATCCGGTTGATGAGCGCCGGGTCGTTCTCGAAGAGCGCGAAGCACGCCAGCAGGTCCGCCTTCCCGAACCCGTTGAGGCTCTCGAGGGTGGAGTAGAAGGCGGAGCGCAGCTTGACTCGGGCGCGCTCGAGGGTGGCGGCGTCCACCGGCTTCGCCTGCAGTTCGGCGATGCGGGAGTCCATCGCGGCCACGATGCTGTCGGCCGGTACATCCGCGTCGTGGTAGACGCTCACCGTCCACAGCATCGGGCCGTCGTAGTTGTAGAGGTTGCCCAGGTCGTTCGGGCTGGCGCTCACGTCGCCGGTCAGGGCGCGCTTCTGCACCAGCTCCTGGTAGAACCAGCTGTCGCGCCCCTGGCCCATCAGCTGGTCGATGAGGCCGAAGGCGTACCACTCGGGCGTGTAGCGCTCCGGCAGGTGGTAACCCACCGCCAGCGCCGGCCGCGGTGCGCGCTCGGAGGTGCGGCTCTTGCGGCGCTCCTCTTCCTGCCGCGGCTCGGAGATGTCGGGCTTGGCCGGCTGCGGCACGGCGGGAATGCCCCCGAAGTATCGCTCGACCCAGCGCCACGTCGTGGCCGGTTCGAAATCCCCCACCACCACGAGCGCCGCGTTGTTCGGCGCGTAGTAGGTGCGGAAGAACTTCTCCACGTCCTCCAGCGTCGCGGCGTCGAGGTCCTTCAGTTCGCCGTAGAAGTTGTGCGCGTTGTACCAGTTGGTGTTGGCGGCCATCGGCATGTCGATCCACGGGAAGCCGCCGTACGGCTGGTTCAGCACGTTCACCTTCACCTCGTTCTTCACCACGCCCTGCTGGTTGACCAGGTTCGCGGTGTCGATCGCGAGGCCCTTCATGCGGTCCGCCTCCGCCCAGAGCATCGTCTCGAGCACGTGGGACGGCACCACCTGGTAGTAGTTCGTGAAGTCGAACCGCGTCGAGCCGTTGAGGATCCCGCCGTTCGCCTGGACCAGCTTGATGAACTCCATCTTCCCGAGGTTCCGCGAGCCCTGGAACATCATGTGCTCGAAGAGGTGCGCGAAGCCGGTGCGGTCCCTGGGCTCGATGCGGAACCCGATGTTGTAGTAGACCGCGACCGCCACCGTGGGGGTGGTGGTGTCGCGGCTCAGGACGACCTTGAGGCCGTTCGGCAATGTGCGGTAGTCGATGGGGATCTGCAGCGGGGCGACGGGGGCGGCCTGTGCCCCGGCCGAGGTGGCCGAGGCGGCCAGCAGCAACAAGGCGAGTGTCCAGCGTCGGTGGAACATGCTGCCATCTCCGGTGGGGTTGCACGCAGGTACCTGTAGGATCTACGCGCATGTCCTCCCGGGGTTTCACGGCGAGTGGTCCGGCGGCCCCACCCGATACCGTGCGGCATCGTATTTGAACTCCGTGCGCGGCAGGCAGGGCGCCCCTTCACTCGAGAGTCCGCGTCAGATGCACTTGGAGGAAGCCGTCGTACCGACGTCAGGC
>DASUOW010000266.1:0-8012 GCA_036276435.1 Gemmatimonadales bacterium | reverse complement strand
TGAGGCGCACCCCGGCATCGAAGGTGATGACCTTGCCGGTCTGCTCGTCCTTCGCCGAGACCCGCACGCGCCCGCCCGGCTGCAGGCCGGAGGCTATGCCGTGGATCGCGATCGTCTCGCGGCCCGTGAGCCCGAGCGACTGGCGCGTGACGCCCGGCTCGTACGCCAGCGGCAGCACGCCCATGCCGACGAGGTTGCCGCGGTGGATGCGCTCGTACGATTCGGCGATCACGGCCTTCACGCCGAGCAGCGCCGTGCCCTTCGCGGCCCAGTCGCGGCTCGAGCCCGTGCCGTACTCCTTGCCTACCAGCAGCACGAGCGGCGTGCCCTCGGCGATGTAGCGCATCGCCGCGTCGTAGATCGACGTCACCTCGCCCGACGTGAAGTGCTCGGTCCAGTTGCCCTCGCGGTCGGGCACGAGCGCGTTCTTGATGCGCACGTTGCCGAACGTGCCGCGCATCATGACTTCGTGATGGCCGCGGCGCGAGCCGAAGGTGTTCCAGTCCACCTGCGCGATGCCGTGCTCGAGCAGGTACTTCGCGGCCGGCCCGTTCTTCGGGATGGAGCCCGCGGGCGAGATGTGGTCGGTCGTCACCGAGTCGCCGAGCACCGCGAGGACGCGGGCGCCGTCGATGTCCTTCAGCGGCGTCGTCTCGGGCGCCAGGTTCTGGAAGAACGGCGGGTTGGCGACGTAGGTGCTCTTCGGGTCCCAGGCGTAGCGGCTGCCGGTGGGCACCTCGAGCGCCTGCCAGCGCTCGTCGCCCTTGAACACCTCGCCGTAGCGGCGCGTGAAGAGCTCGGGCGACAGCGACGCGGCCATGGTGTCGCGGATCTCGGCGGCCGTGGGCCAGATGTCGCGCAGGAACACCGGGCCATTCGTGCCGATGCCGAGCGGCTCGGTGCCGAGGTCGATGTCGACGCGGCCCGCGAGGGCGAACGCCACCACCAGCACCGGCGAGGCGAGGTAGTTGGCCCGCACGCTCGGGTGCACGCGCGCCTCGAAGTTGCGGTTGCCCGACAGCACCGCCGCCGCCACGAGGCCGTTGTCGTCGATGGCCGCCTGGATCGGGTCCGGCAGCGGCCCGCTGTTGCCGATGCAGGTGGTGCAGCCGTAGCCGACGGTCTGGAAGCCGAGCTTGTCGAGGAACGGCTGCAGGCCGGAGTTGTCGAGGTAGTCGGTGACGACGCGCGAGCCGGGGGCGAGGCTCGTCTTCACCCACGGCTTGCTGGCGAGGCCCAGCTCGACCGCCTTCTTCGCGAGCAGGCCGGCGCCGATGAGCACCGACGGGTTGGACGTGTTGGTGCAGCTGGTGATGGCCGCGATGACCACCGAGCCGTCGCGCAGCGGGAAGTTCTGGCCGGCGTACGTGACCGGAAGGGCCGGCGCCCCGGTGCTCTCGGCCACGGCGGTGGCCGCCGTGCCCGCGCCGCCCTGGCCGCCCCACTTCGCCGCCACCGACTCCGCCGCCGCCTTCCGCTCCGGCGTGGCCTTGGGCCCGAGCAGGGTGGGCAGGTTCACCGCGAAGTTCTGCTTGAGCGAGGCGAGCGGCACCAGGTCCTGGGGCCGCTTCGGGCCCGCCAGGCTCGGCACCACCGTCGAGAGGTCGAGCTCGAGCGTGTCGGTGAACTCGGGATCGGGCGTCGCGTCGGTGCGGAAGAGGCCCTGCTCCCTGTAGTACGTCTCGACCAGCTTCACCTGCTCGGCGTCGCGGCCGGTGCGCTCGAGGTAGCGGATCGTCTCGGCGTCCACGGGGAAGAAGCCGATCGTGGCACCGTACTCCGGCGCCATGTTGGCGATGGTGGCACGGTCGGCCAGGCTCAGCTTGGAGAGGCCCGGGCCGTAGAACTCGACGAACTTGTCGACCACGCCCTTCTTGCGGAGCATCTGCGTGCAGGTGAGCACGAGGTCGGTGGCGGTGGTGCCCATGGGCAGCTCGCCCGTGAGCTTCATGCCGATGACGTCCGGCACCAGCATGAAGTACGGCTGCCCGAGCATGACCGCCTCGGCCTCGATGCCGCCCACGCCCCAGCCCACGACACCGAGGCCGTTGATCATGGTGGTGTGCGAGTCGGTGCCGACGCAGGTGTCCGGGTACGCCGTCAGCTCGCCGTGCTGCGGACGCAGCTGCACGCAGGGCGAGAGGTACTCGAGGTTCACCTGGTGCACGATGCCGGTGCCGGGCGGCACCGCGCGGAAGTTCTCGAAGGCGCGCTGGGCGAACTTGAGCAGCTGGTAACGCTCGGCGTTGCGCTCGTACTCGAGGGCGACGTTGAGCTCGTACGCCTTGTCGCTGCCGAAGTGGTCCACCTGCACCGAGTGGTCGATGACGAGGTCGCAGGGGACGACGGGGTTGATCTTCGCCGGGTTCCCGCCCATCGTGGCCATCGCGTCGCGCATCGCGGCGAGGTCCACGACGCAGGGCACGCCGGTGAAGTCCTGCAGCACCACGCGCGCCGGCATGAAGGGGAACTCGCTCCGGGTCCCCCTCGGCTGCCAGTTCGCGAGGTCCCGCACGTGCGCCTCGGTGACCAGGCCGTGCCCGGCGAACCGCAGCGCGTTCTCGAGCAGGATGCGGATCGAGAACGGCAGCCGCTCGAGCCGGGCGAGGCCCTGCGCCTCGAGTTCACGCAGCCGATAGATGGTGACGGGCCCGGCGGTGCCGGCGAGGGTTCCCCGGGTACCGAGGGGATTCAGGGGCGTGGCGGTCATGGGCGGGAGCTCAGCAACGGGTTGAAGGCGTCGTCTCTCTCCAGTCGCACAAGATAACCAACCGGGAACACATGAAGCGTCTCACGCCGTACCGCATCAACCGCAGCGACGTGGGGCTCACCATCGAGTGGCAGCAGGGCGCGCCGGGCACGTTCCACCCGGCCCGCGCGCTGCGCCTGGCCTGTCCCTGCGCCGAGTGCGTGGAGGAAATGAGCGGCCGGCCGCTGCTGCGACCGGAATCCGTACCACTCGATGTGGCTCCACGAAGCGTTCAACTGGTCGGAACCTACGGTTTGAAGATCGTCTGGAGCGATGGCCATTCCACTGGCATCTATACGTTTGACGCGCTGCGTGGCGGGATGGGGCAGGCGGGGGCGGCGGGGTAGCCACCGGGTGGTTGTGCAAGAATGTGCACTCGGATACTGTTCATCGGTACAATCGCATAAGATGCTCGGTCCTCACCCCTGGTCTCTTTCCTGGGAGGTGCAATGGCGCCGATGGCTGCAGTCGCGGACGGCCTGGTGATTCCCGGCCGGAGCCTCTGGATCGTACTCTGGTACGCCATTCTGGCCCTGGGATCGCTCGGTCTGCTCGGGGCGCTCTTCTGGGGACCGGATCTCCGCTGGCGCAACCTCGACGAGCTGCTGCGCGGCCTGGGCACCGTGGTCGTCTCGGTGGGGATGCTGGCGGTGCTGTACGGCGCCGACGCCGTCCTCGGGCAGGGCCTGCTGCTGCTCGCGGTCGGCATCTTTGCCTCCGCCTACGCCGTGGGCGATCCCAGGCGGCGCCGGGGCGGCAAGCCGCTGCACATCCTGCTCGAGGGCGACGACCCCCCGCCGCCGCCGTTCCGCGTCATCCAGGGCCGCCGCTACGCGGGGCCGCGGCGCGCCTAGCCGCATCGTGGTCCGCCCGCGGCGGCGTTAGTTTCCGGCGACTTCACATCCGGCCGGATTCCCTGCGTCGCTTCCTGTTTCCGCTGCTCACATCGATCCTCCTGGCGCCGCCCGCCGCCGCGCAGTTCGCGCCGCCGTCGACGGGCGGCGCGGTGGCGCTCGAGCACGCGCTGCGGCGCCTCGGGCACGCCAAGCGCGTGCTGGTCATCGGCGCGCACCCCGACGACGAGGACACGGAACTCATCACGCTCCTGACGCGCGGCGAGGGGGCGGACGCCGCCTATCTCTCGCTCAACCGCGGCGAGGGCGGCCAGAACCTCATCGGTCCCGAGCTCGGCGACGCGCTGGGGGTATTGCGGACCGAGGAACTGCTGGCGGCGCGGCGGCTCGACGGGGCCCGGCAGTTCTTCACGCGCGCCTACGACTTCGGCTATTCCAAGTCCATCGACGACACCTGGGCGCAGTGGCCCCGCGACACGCTGCTCGGGGACGTGGTGCGGGTGATCCGGACGTTCCAGCCGCAGGTGATCGTCTCGATCTTCGGCGGCACGCCCCGCGATGGCCATGGGCAGCATCAGGCGGCCGGCTGGCTTGCGCACGAGGCGTTCCGCGTGGCGGGCGACCCGCGCGCCTTCCCGGAGCAGTTGCGCGAAGGGCTCGCGCCGTGGCTGCCGCAGCGCCTCTTCAGGAGCGCGCGCTTCGACACCGTCGCCACGACGCTGACCGCCGACGGCGGCCGGCTCGATCCGAGCACCGGCCAGACCTTTCACCAGACCGCGATGGCGAGCCGCAGCCTGCATCGCTCGCAGGACATGGGGCAGCTGCAGGAGATCGGCCCCTCGCCCGTGCGGCTGGCGCTCGTCGAGGATCGGCCGGGACGCGGGAGCGGCGGGATCTTCGCCGGCATCGACACGACGCTGGCGTCCGCGGTGGGGCCCGCCGCGCGCAGTGCGCTCGACGACTATGCGCGGCGGGTCGCGGCGCTGCGCGGCGGCACGCCGACACTCGCGCAGGTGCGGGCCGCCTCCGCGGCGCTGCTGCGCGCCGAGAAGCAGGTGCCGGGCAGCGCCGAGCTGGCGAGCGAGCGGCGCGCGCTGGACCAGGTGGGGCAGGTGGTCGCGGGGCTGCTCGTCGACGCGTATGCGGACGACTCCCTGCTCGTCCCGGGTGGTGCCGCGACGGTGACCTTCGAGGCCTACAACAGCTCGCGCGAGCGGATGGTGGTGCGCCTGGGCCTCGCCGGCATCGCGGACACGACCCTCGAGGTGGCGCTCGCGCCCGGTGAGCGGGTGCGGCTGCCGGTGCGGATCGCGGTGCCCGCGAGCGCGCCGTTCACCGCGGTGCCGCAGCATCGCGCCTCGCGCGACATGACCCTCTACGAGCGCGACGGCTGGCTCGGCGTCCCGGCCGACGGCGAGCCGGTGAGCGCGCTCGTGGCCCGCTACACACTGCCGGGCGACGGGCCGCTCGGGCCGCTGGAGCGGCCCGTGGCGTTCCGCTGGAACGAGCAGTCCCGCGGCGAGGTGCGCACGCCGGTGGCGGTGGTGCCGCGCGTCGACGTGTCGATCGTGCCCGCCGAGGTACCGTGGCGCATCGGCGACCGCGCCGCGCGCACCTATCGCGTGCGCCTGCGGCACGCGGTGCACGACAGCACGCGTGGCACCGTGCGCCTCGAGCTGCCCAGGGGCTGGCCCACCGTGGCGCCGCAGCGCTTCGCGCTCTCGGGCGCGGGCGACACGCAGGAGCTGGTGTTCGCCGTGCGTCCCCCGGCGTCACTCGCCGTCGATGGACGCGTCGTGCGCGCCGTGGCGGAGGACGAGGCGGGCCGTGCCTACGACATCGGGCGGCAGGTGGTGAGCTATCCGCACATCCGGCCGCGCAGCTCGTTCCACCCGGCCGAGTCGCGCGTGACGCCGATGGACCTGACGCTGCCGCTGCGTCGCCGCATCGGCTACGTGCGCGGGGCGGCCGACGCGGTGCCCGAGGCCTTGGCGGCGGCGGGCTTCCCGGTGGAGGTGATCGAGCGCGGCACGATCGGCCGCGCGGATCTCGCACGGTACGATGCCATCGTGGTGGGACCGCGCGCCTACGAGACCGATGCGGCGCTCCCCGGCGCCACCGCGCGCCTGCGCGCCTGGGTGCGCACGGGCGGGCTGCTGCTGGTGCAGTACCAGCAGTACGACTACTTCCTCGGCGGGTACGCCCCCGACCGGCTCGGGGTGTGGGCACGCCTCTTCGGCAGCGCCGACGGTGGTCAGGCGATGGGCCCCGGGGTGAAGCCCCCGTATTCGCCGTCGCTGCTGGGCGGGCACGACCGCGTCACGGACGAGCGAGCACCGGTGACGGTGCTGCGCCCCGACGATCCGGTGCTGCGCGCGCCGAACCGCATCGGCCCGGCCGACTGGGACGGCTGGGTGCAGGAACGCGGCCTCTACTTCGCGCGCGAATGGGGCCCGGCGTTCCGGCCCGTGCTCGCGATGCACGACCCGGGCGAGCCGCCGCGGGAGGGCGGCCTGCTCATCGCGCGTGACGGCAAGGGCGTGTACGTGTACACGGGCCTGAGCTTCTTCCGGCAACTGCCGGCGGGGGTGCCGGGCGCCTTCCGGCTGTTCGCGAACCTGCTGGCGGTGAAGTGACGGCGGCGCGCGGCGGCCTGCTGCTGGTGCTGCTGCTCGCCGCCTGCGGCGGCGACGCGCGCACGCCGGTGCTGGTGTACTCGCCGCACGGGCGCGACCTGCTGTTGCTGCTGGAGCGGAGCTTCGAGGCCGATCGCCCGGACATCGACGTGCGCTGGCTGGGCATGGGCACGCAGGAGGTGCTCGACCGCCTCCGGTTCGAGCGGGTGAACCCGCAGGCCGACGTCTGGTTCGGCGGGCCGACGACGATCTTCGATCGCGGCGTGCGCGACTCCCTGCTCGAGCCGTACCGCCCCGACTGGGCGGATGCCGTGGACTCCACCACCTGGGGGCCGGGCGACTTCTACTTTCCCGTGTATCGCACCCCGGCGGTGATCGCGTTCAACACCCGGCTCGTGAGCGAGGCGGAGGCACCGCGCGACTGGGACGAGGTGCTGGAGCCGCGCTGGCGCGACGAAGTGCTGATCCGCGATCCGGTCGCGAGCGGCACGATGCGGGCGATCTGGGGGCTCATCATCGGCCGGGGCCTGCGCGAGACCGGCGACACCGCGGCCGGCATGGCGTGGCTGCGGCGGCTCGACGGGCAGACCCGGACCTACACGCTCAACCCCGCGATCCTCGACGAGAAGCTGGCTCGCGGGGAGGGGTCGCTGACCCTGTGGGACCTGCCGGACATCCTGATGGCCCGCGAGCGCGGGCTGCCGTTCGGCTATGCGTTCCCCGCGAGCGGGACGGTGGTCATCGACGATGCCGTGGCGCTCGTGCGCGGGAGCCGGCATGCCGCGGCGGCCCGCGCGTTCATCGACTACGTCGGCAGCGCCGAGGCGCAGGCGCTCACGGCGCGGGTGGTGTTCCGGTTGCCGGCGCGTCGAGACCTGGCCGAAGGGCAGATTCCCGACTGGGTGCGCGAGGTGGAGCGCGACATGCGCGTGGCACCGGTGGATTGGCCGCTGCTCGCCCGCGAGGGCAGCGCCTGGATGGCGTACTGGGACCAGCACGTGCGCGGGACCGGCCATCGGGAGGGGGCGCGATGAGCGACGACCGGTACCTCGTCCTCGATGGGCTCGCGCGTCGCTTCGGCGACGTGGCGGCGGTCGACGGCGTATCGCTCGCGCTCAGGCGCGGCGAGGTCATGGCGCTGCTGGGGCCGAGCGGGAGCGGCAAGACGACGCTGCTGCGCATGCTGGCGGGCTTCGAGCAGCCCGATGCCGGGCGGGTCGTGCTCGAGGGCGAGGACATCACCCGGCGGCCGCCGGAGCAGCGGCGGTTCGGCATGGTGTTCCAGCACTACGCGCTCTTCCCGCACCTCAGCGTGGGCGACAACGTGGCGTTCGGCCTCGAGTCGCTGCGGTTCCCGCCCGCCGAGGTGGCGCGGCGCGTGCCGGAGGCGCTCGCGCTCGTGGACCTGGCAGGGTACGAGCGGCGGCGAGTGGGGGAGCTGTCGGGCGGCCAGCAGCAGCGCGTGGCGCTGGCGCGCGCGCTCGCCTACGAGCCGAGGGTGCTGCTGCTCGACGAGCCCCTCTCGAACCTCGACCCCGCACTGCGCGAGCGCACCCGTCGCGAGCTGCAGGATCTCATCCATCGCATCGGCATCACGACGGTGCTGGTGACGCACGAGCAGGACGAGGCGTTCGACCTTGGCGAGCGGGTGGCGCTGCTGCGCGCAGGCCGGCTGGAGCAGGTGGGCGATCCGGCCGAGCTCTACGCGGCGCCGGCCACGCCGTTCGTGGCGTCGTTCATCGGCCGTGCGAGCCGCGTGCCGACCACGGTCGT
>DASUOW010000265.1:0-2687 GCA_036276435.1 Gemmatimonadales bacterium | reverse complement strand
AGCGACTGATGGTTCGCCATGACCTGCGCCGTGCGACGGACCGTCCACGTGGGGTGTGGACGTGCCTGCAGCTCGATGGGCGTGCCGGCTTCGAGCCATCCCTCCTGCAGCACCCGCAGGTACCAGCCCGAGCGACCAGTCTCGCGCACGCGATGGATAAGGTCGGAGCGTCCATGCCGCCACGCGAGCCGGTTGCACGGCGTGCGCGGCTTCGAGACTTCCACGATGACTTCGCCGATCGACCAGCGATCGCCGATGGCCACCTCGTCCTCGTCGGTGCCGCGCACCGTGAGGTTCTCGCCGAACGCGCCGGGGCCGAGCCCCTCGAGTCCCTCCCCCGCCCAGCGGGCGAAGTGCTCCTCCGCGTACGCCAGCATCGCCTGATCGGGGCCGCCGTGCGCGCGGCGGTCGGCCACGGCATCGCCCGCGAGGCCGGTGGTCGTCAACTGCACCCGACCGGCTACCGGCCGCTTGTCGATGGCGCTCCGATAGGTGCCCCCGTCATCGGGCGCGAGGTACGACTGCGGCGTGCCGACCTGGATGGAGACGAGCCGCAGGCCCGCCGGCGCCTCAGGCATCGGCCGCGGGCCTCGCGGCGGGCCGATCGATGCCCATGTCGTCCCACGACGCCGGGTCGTCGAGCGACTCGAGGTGGGTGAACACCGACATGTTGGGCATCAGCCCGCGCAGGTCCTCCTCGATGCGCTCGAGCAGCTCGTGCCCGCGCTGCACCGTCCAGTCGCCGGGCACGAGCACGTGCACCGAGCAGAAGCGGCGCGGGCCGGCCTGCCGGGTGCGGAGGGCGTGGTACTGGATGCCCTCGACCTGGTACTTGTCGAGCACGCCCTTGAGCGCCGCCTGCTCGGCCTCGGGCAATGCATGGTCCATGAGGCCCGACACCGAATCGCGCAGGATGCGATAACCCGTCCACACGATGTTCGCTGCCACGAGGAACGCCACGATCGGGTCGAGCCGCAGCCAGCCCGTGAGCACCGCGAGGCCCACGCCCACGAACACGCCCACCGACGTCCAGACGTCCGTGAGCAGGTGGTGCGCGCTGGCCTCGAGGGTGATCGACTCGTTGCGCTTCGAGGCGCGCAGCAGTACGAGGGCCACGCCGAGGTTCACGAGCGCGGCGGCCACCGAGATGGCCAGGCCGATGCCCACCGACTCGAGCGGTCGCGGGTGCACGAGGCGCCGCCCCGCCGCGAGCGCGATGCTGCCGGCCGCCACGATGATGAGCGAGCCCTCGACCACCGCCGAGAAGTACTCGGCCTTGCTGTGGCCGTAGACGTGGTCCTCGTCGGGCGGGCGCGCGGCGACGGTGAGCATCGCGAGCGCCATCACGCCGCCGATGAGGTTCACCACCGACTCCAGCGCATCGGAGAGGAGGCCCACCGAGCCCGTGACGTAGTAGGCGGTCGCCTTCAGCGCCATCGTGAAGACGGCGGCGGCGATCGTCAGCCAGGCGAAGCGGGTGAGCGAGGAGCGGTCCACGGCGGACTCAGAGGTCCTTCGCGTAGCGTGCCAGCATCGCCTCGTGCGTCTCGGCCGGGGTGGTGAGCCCGAGCTGGTCGTTGATCATCTTGCCGATGGTGGGCAGCGTCGAGCGCTCCACCTGCGCGGCCGCGCTCCACAGCCGCGAGCGCATGAACGCCTTGGCGCAGTGCAGGTACGCCTGCTGCACCGTGACGTGCACCACGACGCGCGGCGGATGGCGGTCGGCGGCGAAGTGCGCGAGGAGGGCGTCGTCGTCGCTCACCCGCGCGGCGCCGTTGACGCGCAGCGTCTCGTCGATGCCCGGGATGAGGAAGAGCAGCCCCACGCGCTCCGTCGCGGCGATGTTCGACAGCGAGTCGAGGCGGTTGTTGCCGGGTGCATCGGGGAGGAGCAGCGTGAACGCGTCGAGCGCCTTCACGAAGCCGGGCGCCCCGCCGCGGGGCGAGGCGTCGAGCGGCCCGTCGTCGCCGGCGGCCACGCTCGCCATCACCACTAACGGCGACAGCTCGATGAAGCGACGGCAGTGCACGTCGAGGTGGTCGAGCTGCTTGCGGACGGCGCGCTCGTTGGGCGCGGGGTAGAGCGCGCGGAGATGATCGGCCGGATCGGTCATGCCCTCAACTTATCCCGGTCGGTGCGGTGAAGCGCCTGGCCGCTCACGTCACCCGCCGGCCGCCGCCGAGCGTCGCTGCGCCTCCTGCATCGCCGCGGCGGCAGCGGCATCGCTGCCCGGCAGCGTCACGATGCCCAGCCCGAGGCCCTTGAGCTTGTTCTGCCAGAGGATGCGCCCGGTGTAGGCGTCGAGGCAGAACACCTCGCCCCCGGTGCCCGCGAGCACCCGCTTCCCCGTCACCGCGACGGTCACCACGCCCGAGCTCTTGAGCTTCGTGCGCCACAGCTCGGCGCCCGTGACCGCGTCGAGGGCGACGGCATGCCCTCCGACGCCGATGATCACCCGATCCGTCTCCGCCATGCGATGCCTCTCCTCAGGTCACGGCCGCCACGCCACGTAGCGGCCCCGGAACGTCACCAGTTCCCGCTCGGCCGATGCCACCCGCGCCACCAGCTCGAGGCGGGCGCGGCCGCGCTCGCGCAGCGTGGTCAGGAAGCGCTCCACCGCGGCCTCGTCGGGCAGCGTGCACTCCACCGTGAAATCGCCCGTGACCGGATGCCGGTACTCGATCGAC
>DASUOW010000264.1:0-6741 GCA_036276435.1 Gemmatimonadales bacterium | reverse complement strand
CGAGGCAGCCATGACACGCCGCGCGCTGCCGGTGCTCGCCGGCCTCGGGGCCCGCCGGGATGCTGTCGGGCAGCACGCCGGACGGGCCCGGCACGAGCTCGCTCACCCGGATGGCCGGCGTCGTCGATGCACCGCTCGGTGGCGTGCGCAGCTCGCGGTGCTCCCGCTCGCAGGCCGCGGCCCACAGCAACGCGCCGACGAGCATCACGCCCCGCGCGACGCGCTCAGGGAAGCGCGAACACATACAGCGTGCCCCCCTTCGTCGTCAGCTCCTTCAGCTCGGGGACCGCCGAGCCCCAGCCGAGCGCGGCCGTGGAGTCGCGCACGTCGAGGTCGCCCGCGACGACGGCGCCGGCCCAACCGCCCACGCCCGAGAGCACCGCGACGTACTGCTTGCCGTCCGGGCCCCGATAGGTCATGGGCTGGCCGATGATGCCCGAGCCCGTGCGGAACTGCCATAGCAGCGCGCCGGAGCGTGCGTCGAGCGCCTTGAAGGTGCCGTCGAGGGTGCCGTAGAACACCACGTCGCCGGCGGTGGCCAGCGCGCCGCTCCACACGGGGAGCGCCTCGGGGATCTGCCACGCCTTGCGGCGGCCGATCGGGTCCCACGCCGTGAAGAACCCGCCGTTCCCGCCGTGTCCCTTGGTGAACTTCACCTTCGCCCCGACAAATGGGGTGCCCGCGATGTAGTTGGCGCCCGTCTCCTCGAAGTCCATACAGAGGTTGTTGTGCGGGATGTACAGCAGCTTCGTGCGCGGCGACCACGCCGAGGGGTTCCAGTCTTTCGCGCCCGGGGCCGCGGGACAGATGTCGCGGATCACCTTGTTGACTTGCGGAGACTTCTCCTCGGCGTGCACCAGGCGGCCGGTGGTGAGGTCGACACCCTTCGTCGCGTTGATGAACGCGTACGGATCCGCCGAGAGCACTTCACCCGTGGCGCGGTCCATCACGTAGAGGTAGCCGTTGCGCTCGGGGCGCAGCATGACCTTCCGGTCCTGCCCCTCGATGGGCAGCGTCACCAGCACGCTCTCGTTGATGCCGTCCCAGTCGAAGAGGTCATGCGGGCCGGTGTGGTAGAACCAGCGCGCCTCCCCGGTCGAGGGCCGGCGGGCGAAGACGCCCGTGGTCCATTTGTTGTCGCCCTCGCGCTGGTGCGGCGACCAGGGGCCGGGATTCCCGGTGCCGTAGTAGATGAGGTCGAGCTCGGGATCGTAGCTGATGAAGCCCCATACCGTCCCGCCGCCGATCTCCCAGGTGCCCGGCGGCCAGGTCTTCACGCCAAGGTCCTTGCCGCGGTCCATCTCGTAGAACGGCTTGAACTCCGGCCCGATCAGCACCTCGCGATCGGGGCCGGTACTGTACGCGCGCCACGCCACGACGCCAGTCTTCGTGTCGAGTCCCGCCGCCCAGCCCCGCACGCCGAACTCGCCCCCCGACACCCCCACGATGACGCGGTCGCGAACGACCAGCGGCGCCATCGTCATGGATTCGCCGATGTTGATGTTGCCGACCTGGGTGCGCCACTTCTCCTGGCCGGTGGCGGCATCGACGGCCACGGTGTGCGCATCGAGCGTATTGAAGAAGATCGTGCCGTCCGCATACGCCGCGCCGCGGTTCACCACGTCGCAGCACGCCACGCCCTGCGACGCCGACGCCGGCTTCGGGTCGTAGCTCCACCGCATGGAGCCGGGCCGTGTCAGGTCGAGCGCGAAGAGCCGGTTGGGATACGGCGCCACGACGTACATCGTGTTGCCGATCACGAGCGGCGCCGCCTCCTGGCCGCGCAGCACCCCGGTCGAGAACGTCCAGGCGACCTTCAAGGTCGCGACGTTCGCCGTGGTGATCTCGGCCAGCTCGCTGAAGCGGGTGTTGGCGTAGTCCTTCGAAACGATCGGCCAGTCTCCGTCGGACGGGGACTGGCCGGATACGGGAGCCGCGATCGCGCCGAGGGCAAGTACGGCGACGACGTGGCGGCGGATGGCCGTGACGCCTGCACCGGCGTCGGTGGTGGACATGCGGCAGCGCTCCTGAGACGACCTTCGTTCAGGGCATACCCCGGTCCCGCTACTTCGGACGGCCGAGCAGGCTCCCCGCCCCGATCACGAGCGCCAGCGTGACGCCCACGGCGGTCGCGCGCAACAGCGTGCGGCCCACGGGACTCAGCCGCATCGAGGTATAGAGGCTCGAGCCCATGACGCGGCCGCGATGCCCGCCGCGGACGCGGCCGTCCCCCGGCACCGGCGCGTGCAGCGTGTCGGCGTTGTCGCGCGGGTGCTTCGCCCGCTGCTGGTCGAAGACGAACGCCTGCTTGTACCGGTCGGCGAAACGCGGAGCCCAGCGCTCCATCGCCGCCATCACCTTGGCCCCGCCACCCACGTACACGTCGCGCATCGGCCGCTCGGCGCAGGCGAGGACGGCGTTCGCCACCACCTTGGGCGCATATACCGGCGGCGGGTGCTTCGGCTCCACGTCCATATAGTTTCGCGCGTGCTCCGTGTACGGCGTGTCGATGGCGGTGGGCTTGATGAGCGTGATCGAGATGGGCGCGCCGTCCTTCTCGATCTCGATGCGCAACGCGTCGGTGAACCCCTTCACGGCGTGCTTGCTCGCGCTGTAGTGCCCCTGCAGGGGCATCGCCGTGTCGGAGACGACGCTGCCGACGTTGATCAGCGCCCCGCCCTGCTTCCGCAGGTGCGGCAACGCGGCGAGCGAACCGTGCACGACGCCCCAGTAGTTGGTCTCGAAGAGCCGCCGCGCATCCTCCACGGCCACCTCCTCGAGCCGGCCGTACACCGACACGCCGGCGTTGTTGATCCACGTGTCGATCCGGCCGAAGCGCTCGAGCGCCACCTGCGCGGCCCGCTGCATCGTCGCCTCGTCCGCGACGTCACCCACCACGACGGCCACCTCGGCGCCGAACGAGCGCGCCTGGCCCGCGGCGTGCTCGAGATCCTCGCCGTCGCGCGACACGAGCACCAGCCGCGCCCCGCGCTCGGCCGCCATCCGCACCGTCGCGAGACCGATCCCGCTCGAGGCCCCCGTGATCACGATGGCCTGCTCGGCCACCGGCTTGAGCTTCACCCGCATGCGTCCTCCCGCTGTGCCCGGCATTGGAACGTGCATCCTCGGGTATACCGCCCGGGTCGGCATCTGTTGCAGGCGCGGTGCCCTTCGTCGTCGAAAGGGGTACCACGGGTTGCTGGAGCCAGCATCGCGTCGCCCCCTTGGAGTCCACCGCATGACGCGCGTGTCGCGCCACTCCCTCGAGCACTATGGTGTCGCCCTCCTGGCGTTCGGCGCCGCGCTCGCCCTGCAGTTCCTGATACCCGCGCCGTACCTGCAGCAGGCCCCGCTGCTGCCGTTCCTCCTCGCCACCTTCGTGGCGGCCTGGGCGGGGGGGTGGGGACCGGGTGCGCTCGCCACCACCCTGTGCACCGCGGCGCTCCTCGGCCGGCTCCTGTTCGGCACGCCGCAAGCCGGCGGCGGGGGCGGCGCGGCGCTGGTCGCCGTGATGGCGTTCAGCCTCATCGGCCTGGGGATGAGCGCGCTCGCCGGGCGCGTGCGCGAGATGTCGGCGCGGTTGCGCGAGGAGCGCGAGCGGCTCGAGAAGAGCAACGAGTTCCACGGCGCCATCGCCGGGCTGAGTGCGGACTTCGCCTTCGCGGCGCGGGTGGAACCGAGTGGCCAGGTGGTGTTCGAGGAGGTCACCGAGGGCTTCCAGCGACTGCTCGGCTTCTCGCTGGAGGAACTGGCGGCGCGCGGCGGCTGGAGCACGCTCATCCACCCGGAGGACACCGCCCAGGCCCAGGCCGACTTCGCACGCGCCCTTCGCGGCCAGACGGTGGAGGGCGAGCTGCGCTGGATCGCGAAGGACGGCCGGGTGCTCCGGCTCCGGCACCGCACCCGTCCCGTCACCGACGACGAGGGTCGCATCGTCCGGCTGTACGGCGCCAACGAGAACGTGACCCAGGAGCGCTCCATGGAGCGCGCGCTGCGCGACACCGAGGAGCGCCTGCTGCTCGCGGTGCGGGCGGCACGGATCGTGGCGTGGGACTGGGACACCGGCTCGGGCACGATGACCGTGTCGCCCAACGCCGGCGAGGTGTTCGGCGCCCCGATGGCGACCAACACCATCGTGGCGGAGGGGTTGCTGGAGGACATCCACCCCGACGACCGGGTACGCGTCCGGGAAGCGCTCGCCACCGCGGCGCGCGACGGCGGCAGCTTCCGATATCGCTATCGGTTCCAGCCACCCGATGGCCGCGGCGAGCGCTGGTTCGAGACGATGGGCCGCGTCGTCAATGCCGGCGGCGGTGCCGCGCATCACTATGCGGGCATCACCATCGACCTCACCGACCAGATGCGCGCGCAGGAGCGGCTGCAGGAGAGCGAGGCGCGCTTCCGCGCGATCGTGGACACCACGCCCGGCATCGTCTACGTCACCGAGCGCGACGGCAACTCGGTCTTCCTGAGCCGCTCCTTCTACGACTACACGGGGCTCCCGCCGGGCGCGGCCGCCGGCAAGGGCTGGATGACGGCGCTGCATCCCGACGATATCGAGCGGGTGCAGAACCTCACGAGCCACCTGGGCTCGAGCACGGGCATCGCCGAGGTGCGCTATCGGCTGCGGAGCGTCGACGGCCAGTATCGCTGGTTCCTCGACCGCTACCGCCCGATCGTGGACGATGCCGGCCGGGTGTCGAAGTGGCTGGGCACCAGCATCGACATCCACGACCTCGTCAGCGCGGAACAGGCCCTCAAGGACACCGACCGGCGCAAGGACGAGTTCCTCGCCACGCTCGCGCACGAGCTGCGCAACCCGCTCGCGCCGATCCGCAACGCGCTCGAGATCGTGCGCCAGGCGGAGCTCGACCGCACCACCACCACGCGCGTGCTCGACATGATGGAACGCCAGCTGGTCCAGCTGGTGCGGCTCATCGACGACCTGCTCGACCTCTCCCGCATCACGCGGGACCGCATCGAGCTCCGGCGCGAGCGCACCACGCTCGCCACCGTGGTCGGGAACGCCGTGGACACCGTGCGTCCCCTGCTCGCCGAGCGCATGCACCAGCTCACCCTCGCGCTCCCCGCGGAGGAGATCCGGCTCTGGGCCGACCCGACCCGGCTGTCCCAGATCATCGCCAACCTGCTGCACAACGCCGCCAAGTACACCGACCCGGGCGGGCGCATCACGCTGCGCGCCGAGCGCCGGGACCAGGAGCTGGAGCTGTGCGTGGACGACAACGGCATCGGCATCCCGCCGGACCTGCTGCCGGTGATCTTCGACATGTTCCGCCAGTCGCCGCACACCGTGGCGCGCTCCCTGGGCGGGCTCGGCATCGGCCTGACGCTGGTACGCCGGCTGGTGGAGCTGCACGGCGGTTCCATCGAGGCCACCAGCGCGGGCTCGGGGCTCGGCAGCCGGTTCACGGTGCGCCTGCCGCTGCCCACCGCGCCCGTGGCGACGCCGGTGCCGAAGCCACCGATGGTGGAGACGGTCCCGCCGCGCCGCGTCCTCGTCGTGGACGACAACGTCGATGCGGCGACGAGCCTCACCGAGCTGCTGCGCCATCGCGGGCACGACGTGCGGGCCGTGTTCGACGGTGCGTCCGCGCTGGAGGAGGCGGAACGGTTCATCCCGGATGCCGTCGTGCTGGACATCGGGCTGCCGGGGATGGACGGCTACGAGACGGCCCGTCGCCTGCGGCAGCTGCCCGGCGGCCGGCGCATGATGATCGTCGCGGTCACGGGGTGGGGACAGGACGAGGACCGGCGGCGCTCCAAGGAGGCCGGGTTCGATCATCACCTGGTCAAGCCGGCGCATCCGGACGCGATCGAGCAGCTGTTCGTGGAGCCGCACGCGCGCGCGCCCGCCTGACCCCGCACCACCGGACGCTCGCGCTTCGGGCGCCGACCCGCCACCTTCCGGTCTCGTCACCCACCAACCGGAGTCGGGCGTGTCCCTTCGCACCGTGCTGCTCGCCCTCGCGGGTCTCGCGTTCGTGACCGGCGTCGGCGTCTGGTTCCTGCGCCGTCCCTCCAACGATCGCGAGTGGAGCGGCGACCAGGCCCGCCTGCCGCGCGTGCGCTTCGACGGGCACCTCGTCCACGTGCAGGACGTGCGCAACTTCACCTATCGCAGCGAGTACGACTACGACGCGCACTGGGACGACCGCACCTGGGACCTCGACCGGCTCGAGTCGGTGTGGTTCGTGCTGGTGCCGCTGTCCGAGTCGTGGCGCGGGCCCGCGCACAGCTTCGTCACCTTCGGCTTCGACGACGGCACCTGGGCGAGCGTCTCGATCGAGGCGCGGCGGCAGCGAGGCGAACGGTACTCGCCGCTGAAGGGACTGCTGCGGAACTACGAGCTGATCTACGTGGTGGGCGACGAGCGGGACCTCATCGGCCGGCGTGCCATCCATGACGGCAACCCCGTCTACCTCTTCCCGATCAAGGCCACGAAGGACGCGATGCGGTCGCTCTTCACCGAGCTCCTCACGCGCGCCGACGCGCTGCGCGAGCAGCCCGCGTTCTACAACACCCTGACCGACAACTGCACCAACCTCCTCCTGCGCCACGTGGAGCAGGCCGCGCCGAACCGGGTGCAGGGCGGCATCGCCGCGGTGCTGCCGGGCTACGCCGACGAGGTGGCGGTGCGGCTCGACCTGATCGAGGGAGTGACCACGGTGGAGGAGGCGCGCCGCCGGTACCGCATCAACGACAAGGCGCGTGCCGCCCAGC
>DASUOW010000263.1:0-21843 GCA_036276435.1 Gemmatimonadales bacterium | reverse complement strand
CGGCCTGCGCCTTGCGCGAGCCCGTGGCCGAGAGCGTGGCGAGCGTGCGGCCGTGCCAGGCCTTCTCCATGACGACGATGGAGGGGTTCTCGATGCCACGCTGGTGGCCGTACAGGCGCGCGATCTTGATGGCGCACTCGTTGGCTTCCGCCCCCGAGTTGCAGAAGAAGGCGTGCGACACGCCCTCCGGCATCTGCGCCACGAGCCGCTCGGCCATCTGCTCGCGCAGCGGGTGCGGCAGCACCGTGGAATAGAAGAGCAGCTGCGCCGCCTGTGCCGCGATGGCCTGCACCACGTGCGGATGGCTGTGGCCGGTGCTCGCCACGGCGTGGCCGCCGTAGGCGTCGAGCCAGCGCTCGCCGTGCTCGTCCACGATCCAGGAGCCGCGGCCGGACACGGCGCGCAGGGGGAACTGGGCGTAGACGGGGAGGAGGGCGGAACGCGTGGTCATGGTCATATGCTCATTGCGAGGCCGCGCAGCGGCCGCGGCAATCCCGGTGCCTTCGAGCGGAGTCCCAAGGTGCATCGAGAGGGCTCCGCCCCGATGCACCCGGATTGCTTCGTCGCTCGCTGCACTCGCTCCTCGCAATGAGCAGGAGGAATCACACCGGCCATATGCCGCCTCCAAGAAGTCCCCGCGTCTCCGGAATCCCGAGCGCCAGGTTCATCCCCTGCACCGCCTGCCCCCCCGCCCCCTTCACCAGGTTGTCGATCGCCACCATCACCTGGATCTCGCGCCGGTCCGGCGACGTGACCGCGAAGAGCTGCGCCTCGTTCGTGCCCACCACGTGCGTGAGCTCCGGCGGCTGCGACAGCACCCGCACGAACGGCCGCCCCGCGAACGCCTCGCGGTAGAGCGCCTCCGCGTCCGGCAGCTCCGTTCCCGGCGCCGCCTGCGCATGCAGCGTGAGGTGGATGCCGCGCACGAACGGCCCGCTGTGCACCATCAGCCGTGCCTGCGCGTGCCGGAGCCCCGTCCACGCGCGCCAGGCGCCAAGCACCTCGGCTTCGTGGCGGTGCGACATCACGGAATACGCGAACAGGTTGTGCGCCCGCGCGGGATGGTGCGTGGTGGGCTTCGGATGCACGCCGGCGCCGCTCGAGCCCGTCACGGCGAAGAGGGCGGGCGTGGCGAGGGGCAGCGACGCGAGCGGGTAGAGGGCCAGCTGCGCCGCCGTGGCGAAGCAGCCGGGCGCCGCGATGGCGGCCGCGCCACGCAGGCGCTCGCCCTCGACGTCGGCGAGGCCGTAGCGGAACTGCGCCACCAGGTCGGCCGCCGGGTGCGCGCCGTAGTGGGCCTCGTGCAGCGTCATGTCCTGCACGCGGAAGTCGGCGGCGAGGTCCACCACGAGGCCCGGCTTCGCCGCGAGGATGTCGCGCGCGAGCTTCGACGACTCGCCGTGCTCGAGCGACAGGAACACCACGTCGGCCCCGACCGCCGCGTCCGCGGGGGCGAGCGCCTCGAAGGGCTGGTCGCTGAGGGCCCGCAGCTGCGGATGCACCTCGCCCACCGGCTTGCCCGCCTGGCTGCGGCTCGTGGCCACCCACGACGTCACGTCGGGATGGCCCAGCACCAGCCGAAGCAACTCGCCGCCGACGTAGCCGGCGGCCCCGATCACCGCGACCTTCATGCGTCAGCTCGCCGCGGCCGCGAGCACCGGGCGCGCGGCGCGCCAGGCATCCATCGACTCGCGCACGACACGCACGAGGCTCTCGGCGTCGCGACGCGCGTTGTGCGCCGGCAGGCCCAGCTCGGCGACGACGTAGTCGCGGCCCACCTCGTTGTCGGTGGCCGGGCCCGTCACCACCGTCACCGGCAGCCCGAAGTTCCGCTGCATGAGCTCCTTGGCGCCCCAGCACGCCACCGGGTCGGGCGCGGCCATGACGTAGGCCGCGCCCACGCTCATGAGTTCGGGATCGGCGAGGATGTCCTGCACGCCGTACTCGCCCAGGATGCCGTCGCCCAGCTCGGCCACGATCACGTCGGGCTTCGCGTCGCCGAGGCGGTTCATGATGCCCTTCGCCGACGCCACCGTGACGCCCGCATGCGTGCTCGCGATGCCGATGTCGTTGAAGGTGAGCGCCTTCACCGCGCCCGCGTCCACCATCGAGAGCGCGTCGCGCATCAGCGACACGCCCGTCAGCTTGGCCGCCGCCACCCGCAGGCCGCTCCGCGCCAGGCCGCGCACCAGCTCGGTGGCCGCGACCGTCTTGCCCGCGTTCATGCACGTGCCGGCGACGTACACCACCGGCACCTCGACGTCGAGATGGTCGGCCGTCGGCACCGCGCGATCCTTGATGTGCGCCGGCCGGCCGATGCGGTCGCCCAGCTCGGGGAACGACAGGATGGCCCCGAGCACCTCGGCCTGGAACGGCTGCCCGATCTCCGGGTTGGCCGACGTGCACCGGCCCAGGATGCCGCCGAGGTTGAGCACCTCGATGGTGTCGCCGACGGCGATGGTGCTCGGTACCACGCCGGCGTAGCCGCGCAGCGCGCGCCGGGTGCCGAGCACGCCGGCGAGCACGTCGCCCGCGCGCAGCTTCACCATGCGGCCGGCGAGGTCCTCGACCTCGTTGTAGCTGCTCTTGTCGTGCTTCAGGCGCACGGCGAGCACGTAGCCTTCCTGCGCCACGATCTCGTCGCCCACGATCACCTCGCCCGCGAGCGCCGCGTTGCGGGTGGAGGAGGAGATCTTGTCGAGCTTCACGCGGGTCGTGATCATCGGGCCGCTCCGGCGCGCATCGCCAGCAGTGAGGGGATCGCCGCGACGCGCGAGAAGCTCTTCGCCTCCTCGCCCGTCCAGAGGCGGTTGTCCTCGCCGTACGTCGCGACGGCGGGGTCCATCATGGAGAACGGGCTGCGGGTGCCGGTGACCTGGTAGCGGCCCGGCGAGAGGCGCACGCGCGTCTCGCCCGTGACCCGCTGCTGCGAGCTGGTGAGCAGCGCCTCGATGTCGCGCAGCGCCGGGTCGAAGTAGTGCCCCTCGTGCAGGCGGTCGCCGTAGAAGCGGCCCAGCTGGTCCTTCCAGAACGTCTGCCACTTGGTGAGCACCAGCTTCTCGAGCTCGCGATGCGCCGCGATGAGCAGCACGGCCGAGCCCGCCTCGAAGCCGATGCGCCCCTTGATGCCGAGCGCCGTCTCGCCGACGTGGATGTTGAAGCCGATGCCGTAGCTCGCGCACAGGTCGCCGAGGCGGTCGACGAGCTCCGCCCCGTCGATCGCGGCCCCGTCGATCGCCACCGGCAGGCCCTGCTCCCAGCCGATCACGATCTCGCGCGGCGCCGGTGCGTCGGCCGGCGGATCGAGCAGCTCGGCCGGCGGGCCGGCCCACGTGTCGTGCGTCCAGCCGCCGCCGTAGGTGGTGCCCCACAGGCCGCGGTTGATGCTGTAGGCGCCGGCCTTCACCGGCACCGGCAGCCCGCGCGCCTCGAGGTACGCGATGGAGTCGGTGCGCTGCACGTTCTCGGTGCGGATGGGCGCGAGGATCTCCAGCTCGGGCGCCAGCACGCGGAGCGCGACGTCGAAGCGCACCTGGTCGTTGCCGGCACCCGTGGAGCCATGCCCCACGGCGGTGGCCCCGATCTGCCGGGCCACGTCGATCACCGAGAGTGCCTGCTGGGTGCGCTCGGCCGAGACGCTCAGCGGGTAGACCTCGCCGCGCAGGATGTTGCCCTGGATGAGGTAGCGCACGAAGCGGTCGAACACCCGGGCGCGCGCGTCGACCTCATGGTGCTCGGCGGCGCCGACCGCGAGCGCCTGCCGCCGGATCGCCTCCCGCTCCTCGGGCGTGGTGCCCCCGGTGTTCACGAAGACGGTGTGGACGGTCCAGCCGTCCGCCATGAGGCGGGGCACGCAGTACGAGGTGTCGAGGCCGCCGGAGAAGGCCAGGGCGACGAGGCGCTTGGGAGTATGCATAATGCATAAACATGCAGCAAAGTCGGGCCTGACGCAACCCCGGCGGGCGCGCGGGGGCACGCGTGGCGCGCATTGCCCCGGCATTGCGCGGGACGGCGCCCGCCATATGTTCGAGCCGTTCTGCACCGCCGCGGAGATCGCCGCATGAGCACGCCGACCGGGATGGTCTTCCTCGTGGACGACGACGCCACCGTGCGCCGCTCGCTCCGCCGCCTGCTGCTCACCTGGAACTTCCAGGTCGAGGAGTTCGATTCCGCCGAGGCGTTCCTTGCCCGCTCGCCCTACGACGGCGCCGCGTGCGCCGTGCTCGACCTGATGATGCCGGGCCTCAACGGGCTCGCCCTGCAGCAGCACCTCGCGGAGATCGGCCGGCCGCTGCCGATCGTCTTCCTGTCCGGACACGGCGACGTGCGCTCGGCCGCGCACGCCTTCCGCGAGGGCGCGGTGGACTTCCTCACCAAGCCGGTGGAGGAGGCGGCGCTGGTCGAGGCCGTGCGCCGCGCGCTCGAGCTCAGCGTCTCCGACCGCCAGGACCGCGGCGAGGTGGCGGCGCTCGAGGGCCTCGTCAAGCGCCTCACGCCGCGCGAGCACCAGGTGTTCGCCCTGCTCTCGACGGGGCTCGCCAACAAGGCGATCGCCGCGAAGCTGGGCACCACCGAGCGCACCATCAAGGCGCACCGCGCCCGGGTGCGGGCCAAGCTGGGCACCGACTCGCTGGCCGACATCGTCCGCATCGCCGATCGGCTGGGCCTCAAGCCGACGTAGCCATTGTACCATGGGTCGACGCCGTGCCGGCGGGCACCCCCTAGTTTGTCTCGCATCATCGAGACCCCCGGGGCACCCGCATGGACGTTCAGAAGGCCCGCTACCTCATCGCACTCGCCGAGCACGGCTCCTTCAGCCGGGCGGCGGACGCCGTCGGGCTGACCCAGCCCGCGTTCAGCCGCAGCATCCAGTCCTTCGAGCACGAGCTGGGCATGCGCCTCGTCGATCGGCGAGGCCGTCGCATCCAGCTGACGCCGGCCGGCGAGCTGGCGGCGGAGCGCGGCCGTCGCGTCCTGAAGGAGCTCTCCGAGGCGCACCGTGCGCTCGCGCGCCTGGTGCAGGGCGAGACCGGCCGCATCAGCCTCGGCGTGGCACCGATGCCCTCGGCGCGGCTGCTCACGCGCTTCCTGCGCGAGATGACCGTCAGCCGGCCCGGCGTGCAGGTGTCCGTGGAATTCCGCACCACCAGCGAGCTGCTCGAGATGCTCCATGCGCAGCGCATCGACGTGCTCGTCGGCGACGAGCGCTCGGTGCCGCCGTCCGACGACGTGCTGGTGGAGCGCGTGGCCCCATGGCGCGCCCGCTTCCTGGTGCGGGCGGGCCACCCCATCCTGCAGGAGCCGAGTCCCGGCGTGGAGCGGCTCGTGGCGTGGCCCATCGCGTCGCCCGGCATGAGCCCCGAGGGTGCGCGATCGGTGCTCGACCTCCTCGGTCCCGCGTCCGACCCTTCGCGCCTCGTCTCCATCCGCACGAACGACCTCGCGGTGCTCGCCGAGCTCGCGCAGCAGAGCGACACGATCATCGTCGCGAACCCCGACGCGCTCGCCTCGCAGCTGGCCTCGGGCGAGCTGGTCGCGCTCGACGTGCCGGGCACCGACGCGCTGGGCGGCGTGACGGTGCTGGCGCGCCTTTCGTGGCGCACGCCGCCCTCGGCGGCGGAGGTGCTGTACCGGATCGCGCGGGAGGAGCTGCCGTAGCGGTGGCGCCTAGTGGCGCGAGGCGGCGGCCTCCGCCGCCGCGAGGCCCAGGCGCCGCGCCAGCCGCCCGATGGTGAGCCCCTGCACGAGGATGGAGAACACCACCACGCAGTAGGTGAGCATCAGCACCACGTCGCGCTCGGGCCCGGCCGGCAGGGAGAGCGCGAGCGCCACCGAGATCCCGCCGCGCACCCCGCCCCACGTCAGCATCTTGCCCGAGCCCTTCGGCAGCCGGAACAGCGACGGGAGCAGCGTCATCGGCAGGCCCGCCACGAGCCAGCGCGCCGAGAGCGAGAGCACGATCGCCGCCGCCCCCGCCAGCCACCAGCCGTCCGGGAACACGATCAGCGCGACCTCGAGCCCGATCAGCACGAAGAGCACGCCGTTGAGGATCTCGTCCACCGTCGCCCAGAACATGTCGAGCAGCGTGCGCGTGCGCTCCGACATGGCGAAGGCCCGCCCGTCGTTGCCGAGCATCAGGCCGATCACCACCATCGCGAGCGGCCCCGACACGTGCAGCAGGTTGGCCACCGCGTAGCCGCCCACCACCGTCGCGATGGTGAGCAGGACCTCCACCTGCGGCTCGTCGATGCTGCGCAGCAGGTGGTACACGGCGTAGCCGATCACGAGGCCCAGCAGCGCCCCGCCCACGGCCTCGTGCACGAAGAGCGTGAGCCCGTGGGACACCGTCGGCGGCGTGCCGCTCGCGAGCATCTCGAGCAGCAGCGCGAAGATCACCACGCCGACGCCATCGTTGAAGAGCGACTCGCTGGCGATCGTGGTCTCGACGGCGCGCGGCACCCGCGCCGTCTTGAGCACGCTCAGCACCGCGATCGGGTCGGTGGGCGAGATGAGCGCCCCGAACAGCAGGCAGTACACCAGCGGCAGCGCGATGCCGGTGAGCGGCAGCAGCCAGTACGCCCCGAACCCGATCAGCGCGGTGGACACCGCCGTGCCCACGAGCGCCAGCCCGCCCACCTGCCACCAGTAGGCCCTGAGCTGGTTCAGGTCCACGTGCAGCGCCCCCGCGAAGAGCAGGAACGAGAGCATGCCCTGCATCAGCACCGTGCTGAAGTTGATCGACGACAGCAGCAGGTGCTCCTGGCCCCGCGGCGTGCTCACGCCGAGCCGGTCGAGGCCCAGCACCACCAGCGACAGCGCCAGCGCGATCGCCATGACGCCGATCGTCGTGGGCCAGCGCAGCCACCGGTGGTTCGCGTACGAGAACGCCGCGGTCAGGACGAGCAGGACCGCGACGATGTTCAGCATGCCGTCAGCGCGCCGGGCCGGCGGGCTTGCCCTCGGCGGCCGTGTAGATGGTCCGTCCGTCCTTCACGGTCTCCACCACGGCGATGTCCTTGATGGCCTCGGGCTTCACCGTGAGCGGGTTGTCGGACAGCACCACGAGGTCGGCGCGCTTGCCCGGCTCGAGCGAGCCCTTCGAGTCCTCCTCGAAGTTCTGGTAGGCCGCCCAGATCGTCATCGCCTTGAGCGCCACGAGCGGCGGCACCCGCTCGTCGGGACCCACCACGACGCCGCTGCGGCTCAGGCGGTTGACCGCAGTCCATGCCAGCAGCAGCATGTCGGGCGGCACCACGGGCGCGTCGTTGTGGTTGGAGAACCTGAGGCCCTTGCTCGTGGCGTAGGCGAGCGGGCTGATGCCGAAGGCGCGCTCCCGGCCGAAGGTCTCGTTGATGTGCCAGTCGCCCCAGAAGAAGGTGTGCGCGGTGAAGAAGCTCGGCACGATGCCGAGTGCCGCCATCGAGTCCACCTGGTCCCTGCGGGCCAGCTGCGCGTGGATGGCCACCGGGCGCAGGTCCTTCGGGCCGTGCGTGGCGCGCGCCTTCGAGACGGCCGAGATGAGCTCGTCGATCGCGGCGTCGCCGTTGGTGTGCACGATGAGCTGGAGGTCGTGCCGGTAGGCGGCGTCGAACCACTGGTCCATCTCGGCCTGCGGCACCACCGGGTAGGCACGATAGTCCGCCGGCTGGCCGGCGGGCGGGTGCAGGTACGGCTTCGTCATGAACGCCGTCTTGCCCTGGGGCGAGCCGTCGGCGCTGATCTTGATGCCGCCGATCTTGAGCCCGTTCTCGTAAAGGCCCACCTTGAGCTTCGTCCTGGCCGAGTCGCCGAAGCTCGCCGGCGTCACGGGCTGCACGTCGTCCTGCAGACCGCGTCCCGCGTTCGACACCTGCGAGCCCGGCGGGTAGTACTCGATGCCCTCCAGCTTCTGCTCGCCCTTGATCACCTTGTCGAACAGCGTCCACATCGGGTACGACACGATGTCGAGGATGAGCCGGTGCTGGCTCGCGGCGTCGCGCAGCAGCGCGAGGTTCGCGGGGTTGCTGAGGCCGTCCTGCGCGGTGGTGACGCCGTAGCTGGCGTACCACTGCTGCACCGCGTCGAGCGTGCGGAGCTGCTCGTCGGCCGAGAGGCGCGGCACGAGGGGCATGAAGGGATAGACCGCCTTCTCCTCCAGCACGCCGTCCGGCTCGCCGGTCTTCCGGTCCCGGCGGATGACGCCGCCCGGCGGGTTCTTCGTGGCCTTCGTGTAGCCCACCTTCGCGAGCGCCGGCGAGTTCGCCACCGCCAGGTGCCCCGACGCGTGGACGATCAGGATCGGGATCTCGCTGCTGACCCGGTCGAGCTCGGCGCGCGTCGGGTGACGCTTCTCCTTGAGCAGGCCGTCGTCGTACCCCATCGCGACGACCAGCCGATCGGGCGTGGCCCTGGCGTCGGCGAGGTACTTCGTCAGCTTCGCCTGGATGTCGGCGATGGAGCGCACCTCGCCCACCGGCGGCGGGCTCAGGTTGGGCGACGTCCACTGCGCCGTGTAGTCCACGATGTGCCCGTGCGCGTCGATGAAGCCCGGCAGGAGCGTCTTCCCGCCGAGGTCGGTGACGGTGGTGGTGGCGCCCTTGAGCGCCTCCACCTCCGCGGTCGTGCCGAGGGCGACGATCTTCCCGTCGGTGACGGCGAGGGCCTCGACCTCGGGCTGCGCGTCGTTCATCGTGAGCACGTGGCCGTTCACGAAGATCCGGTCGGCGCCGCCCGCGGGAGCGTCGCCCGCGGCGGGCGCCGGGCGCTCACCACCGCACGCCGCGAGCGCGGCGGCCAGTACCAGCCAGTGCCGGCTCACGTGTCACCTCCGGTGCGGATGAACTTGAGCGGCTTCGTCGAGCCGGGGCCGTGAATGTAGAGCCACCGTCCCTCCCCGCTCACCTCGAAGCGCTCGGCCGCCTGCAGCGCGGCCAGGTAGGTGCGCTCCTGCTCCATGACCGCCGGCGGGCACGCCATCATCGTGGTGGCGAGCGGCTTGAAGGAGAGCCTGGCGCCCTCGATGGTGACGCTGCCGGTGAACCGGTTGCAGGAGCCCCGGCCGGCGACCCGGCCGTCCGGCAGGAAGCCGAGGGTGGCCTGGACGTCGTCGAGCACGCCCCGTCCGCCGTTGTCCTCGAGCAGCCATTCGGTGCCGACGAGATCCATGGGCTTCTGCGCCTCCGGCGCGGGCGTGGCGGGCGACGAGGGCGCGCAGGCGGCCACGGCGAGCGTGGCCCCCAGCGCGAGGGATGCGAAGGCGAGCTTCATGACGGCACCGTGGACTGTGGTGCCGGAAGTGTCGGTGCGGAGCGGCCCGGCGGCTAGTGTCTCGAGGGACTAGACGTACTTCTCGCCCCGGACCACTTCCACCGTGCTGACGTAGGCGATCACGGCGTAGTTCGGGAAGTACTGCTTCGCGACGTGGGCCAGCAGCCGATCGGCCACTTCGGCGCTCACCACCGTCTCGATGCGGATGCTCTCGCCCGGCAGCTCGCTCGCGCGGATGCCGCGGGAGCCCTCGCCCCGCGTCTCGGTGACGGTGTAGCCCCGCGCCCCCAGCCGCTTGAGCTCCGTGGTCAACTGCTCCTCGAGCACCGGCTCGGCGACGATCGTCACCAGCTTCAGTGGCACCATCTCCATGGTCACCAGCTCCTCACCCGTGCAGCCACCGGGCCACCTGGAAGTAGATCGGGATCCCGAACAGGATGTTGAACGGGAAGGTGATGGCAAGGGACGCCGTCAGGTAGTAGGTCGGATTGGCCTCCGGCAGCGTGATGCGCACCGCCGGCGGCGCGGCGATGTAGGAGGCGCTCGCCGCCATCGCCCCGAGCATGGTGGCGCCGCCCACCGAGAGGCCCGCGAGGGTGCCCAACCAGGCGCCCAGCGCGCCGTGCACGATCGGCATGAAGATGCCGAAGCCCAGCAGGAAGGGCCCGACCTTCTTCAGGTCCCCCAGGCGCGAGCCGGCGACGATGCCCATCTCGAGGATGAAGAGCGTCAGCGCGCCCTTGAACACCGCGCCCTTGGAATCGTAGAACGGCGCGATGCTCTGCCAGTTCTTCTCGCCCATCAGCAGCCCGATGACGAGGCCCCCCACCAGCAGCACCATGGTGCGGCCCGTGAGCACCTCGTGCAGCACGCTCCTCGTGTCGCGGTCGGGCGCGGCCGTCTTCATCGCCCCGATGGCGAGCGCGATGTGGATGCCGGGGCTCTCGAGCAGCGTGAGCAGCGTGGGCATGTAGCCCTCGGGCTCCGCGCCCATGCCCTTCACGAACGTCTGCGCGGCGATGTACGTCACCGCCGACACCGAGCCGTAGTGGGCTGCGATGCCGGCGCTGTCGGCGATGGAGAACTTCCCCAGCCGCCGCAGCGTGGCGTACGCGGTCAGCGGCGTGATGCAGCCCAGCAGCAGCGTGGCGGCCGCGGGCCACGCGATGGCGGCCGCGCCGGCGTGCGCCAGTTCCACGCCGCCCTTGAGGCCGAGCGCGAAGAGCAGGTACACCGAGAGGGCGGTGTAGATGTCCTTCGGCAGCGAGAACTCGCTGCGGATGAGCTTCGTGACGACGCCGAGCGCGAAGGCCAGGGCCACCGGCGAGAGCAGGTTCTGGCGGAGGATCTCGCCCATGGTCAGAGCGTCACCGGGCGCACGCGCCCGGACGTGAGGTCGTAGACGCCACCGGCCACCTTGAGCCGGCCCTCCCGCACCAGGCCGGCGATGACCGGCGAGGACTCCGCCAGCAGCTCGGCCTGCAGGCGCACGTTCTGCTCGATCGCCTTCGGCACGTCGCCGCCGGCGGCCTTCACCGCCGGCCGGATGTGGTAGTAGAGCGAGCTGATCTGGCCCGGCACCGCGTCGCCCTTCGCCGTGGCCGCCACCGCGCCGCAGGCGCTGTGACCCAGCACGTAGAGCACCTTCGCCCCCAGGACCGCGGTGCCGAACTCGAGGCTGCCGATCACCTCGGGCGTGGCCACGTTGCCGGCGACACGGGTCACGAAGAGGTCGCCGAAGCCCTGGTCGAAGACGATCTCGATCGGCACGCGGCTGTCGGCGCAGCCCAGGAAGGCGGCGAAGGGCGCCTGCTTCGGCGCCACCTCGCGCAGGCGGGCCATGTTGCGCGTGGGCGAGGTGAGGTCGCCCGCGATGAAGCGGCGGTTGCCCGCGTACAGCTGGGTCAGCGCCTCGTCGGGCGTCGGGTCCGCCGCCGCGAGTACCGGGCGCGCGGCACCGAGCGCGAGGGCACCCGCGCCCACGGCGAGCGAGCGGATCAGGGCCCGGCGCGAGAGCGCGCCGGCGGGTCGGTCACACATGTACGCCTCCCGGGACGAGGATGGGTCGATCTGGCCGACAACCTCGCCTCCGGAGGACGACTTGTCAATATTTTCCTATTAGTTATCATGTATCATCGTTTATTACGAATTGAACAACCACCGAGGGAGCGTCGCGTGCAGCCGCTCAACTATCACCACCTGCTCTACTTCTACGTCGTGGCTCGCGAGGGCTCCATCGCCCGCGCCACCACGGTGCTCGACCTCACGCAGCCCACCATCAGCGGCCAGCTGCGCACCCTCGAGCAGGCCCTCGGCGAGCGGCTCTTCGAGCGGCGCGGTCGCAACCTCGTGCTCACCGAGACCGGCCACGTCATCTACCGCTACGCCGAGGAGATCTTCTCCCTCGGCGACGAACTGCTGCGCACCCTGCAGGGCCAGCCCACCTCGGGCCCGCTCCGTTTCGCGGTGGGCATCTCCGACTCGCTCCCCAAGCTCACCACCTACCGCCTGCTCGCCCCGGCGCTCGCGCTGCAGACGCCCATGCGGCTGCTGCTGCGCATCGGCAAGACCGACCAGCTGCTCGCCGACCTCTCCATCCACGCGCTCGACCTGGTGCTCTCCGACGCGCCCATCAATCCGGGCGTGAAGGTGCGCGCGTTCAACCACCTGCTGGGCGAGTGCGACGTGACGGTCTTCGCCACCGCGGCGAACGCGGAGAAGTACCGGCGCAACTTCCCGCGCTCGCTGCAAGACGCGCCGTTCCTCCTGCCGACCCAGGGCACGGCACTGCGCCGCTCGCTCGAGCAGTGGTTCGAGGCGGAGGACATCCATCCCACCGTCGCGGCGGAGGTGGAGGACGTGGCGCTGCTGCAGGTGCTCGGCCAGGAGGGTCTGGGCCTCTTCGCCGCGCCCACGGTGGTGGAGGACGAGATCAAGCGCCAGTACGGGGTGCGCCCCGTCGGGCGCATCGAGGCGGTCAAGGAGCGCTTCTACGCCATCTCCATCGATCGCAAGCTCAAGCACCCCGCGGTGCTCGCCATCTCCAAGGCCGCGAAGAACGAGCTGTTCTCCTAGCCGCGGAGGCGGACACGAGGATGGCCGGCGGCGGGCGACTGGCTCGCGGCCGGCCATCGTCATCGTGGCAGCCGGGGTCAGTGCATGCCCGCGTCGAGGTCGTGGACGTAGGCGGCGGCGCCTTCGCCTTCGCTCGACTCGCTGATCACCTTGCCGAGCAGCTCGAGGGCATCGCTCATCGACGGCGTGAAGGCGTACTCCACCTCGTGCTGGGTGGGGGCTCCTGGTCGGGATTCGGGAACGTAGGCTACGAGGAAGCGATCGACGAGATCGGCCACCAGCGATTCCGTCGCGTTCGTCGGGACACCGTGACGGACGGCGATCTCCTGGAGGAGGCGGTCGGCACGGGTGATGCGCTCGTGCTCGAGGGCCACAGGGGTCATGGGCTGTCCTCCGCGCGAACCCCGGCATCGAGCGCCCGGCCGGGGCACAATCACGGCGCGGAGGGGGCGCCACCTCCGCGAGGATTACCTCCGCAAAAACTCACCCGGTCCCTTCGTGCGTCAGCGAAGAGAATCCGAATCGCCGAACCGCGTCCGCAGCCACCGTGTCGCGATATCCACGTCCGCCTGGACCAGCCCGTGTGCCGCGGCCTGCCAGACCAGTTCGACGTCGCTCCCCGCCTCGCGCAGCAACGCGGCGAGGCGCTCCGGCGTCCGGCCCGCGATGGGATCCTGTCGTCCGGCGAGCAGCAGCGTCGGGATGCCGTCGAGCAGGGCCGGCGCGTCGGGCTCGAACGGCACCATCGGTCGCAGCAGCACCGCGCCGTCGAGCACGCCGGCGCCCTTGAGCAGCAGGCTCGCGGCGATGTTGGCGCCGTTGGAATAGCCCACGGCCACGAGCGGCGTGTCGCCGAGCGCATACGCCTCCCGCGCACGGCGGAGGAACCCGGCGAGGTCGTCGGTGCGCCGCGCGAGGTCCTCCTGATCGAACACGCCCTCGGCGAGCCGGCGGAAGAACCGCGGCATGCCGTGCTCCAGCACCTGCCCGCGCGGGCTGAGCAGCGCCGCGCCGGGCACGAGCTGCGCGCCAAGGGGGAGCAGGTCCGACTCGTCGCCGCCGGTGCCATGCAGGAGCAGCAGCGCGGGCGCGCCCGCGCTGCCGGGCACGAACCGGTGGACGAAGCCCAGTTCGGTGGCGGTCACGCGCCCTCCGCCCCGGCGAGCGCCGGATGGAGCGGCGGCAGCACGCGCGCGATCTGGGCCCGCTGCGCCTCGAGCCACGGCGGCAGCTTGAGCTCGGAGCCGAGGGCGGCATCCGTCTCGTCGACCAGGAAGCCCGGCGAGTCGGTGGCCACCTCGAAGAGCACGCCGCCGGGCTCGCGGAAGTAGATCGAGCGGAAGTACTGCCGCTCCTGCACCGTGGTGACCTGGACGCCGTCCCGCAGCAGCGCGTCGCGCACGAGGCGCTGGGCCGCGTCGTCGGCCGCGCGGAAGGCGACGTGGTGCACCGTCCCGACCCCGCCGCTGCCGCGCCAGAAGCCGTCGGTGCGACGCACGTCCACGACGCCGCCGATGGCCGCGTCGGTCACGAAGCGGCGCGTGCCGTCGGCCTCGCTCGCCTCCCGGAAGCCCAGGTGACCGGTGAGGATCGACTCGGTGCCGGGCGCCGGCCCATCGGACCAGATCGTGACGCCGTGAAAGCCGCGGACGGCGTGCTCCGCGGGGACCCCGGCCTGTCCCTCCCAGCCGGGGGTCGCCGCCACCCGGGGCGTCGCGACCAGCTCGAGCGGCATGCCGTCGCGATCGCGCAGCGCCAGCACGCGCTCGTCGAAGCGCGTCACGGGATGCTCGAACGCGACGCCGCGAGCTCCCAGCCGCTCCATCCAGTAGCCGAGCGACTCCGGCGGGATCGCGAACGAGGTGACCGCCACCTGGCCGGTGCCGACACGGCCGCGGTAGCCGTTCACCACCGGGAAGAAGGTGATGGCGCTGCCTGGCGTGCCGGTGCGGTCGCCGAAGTAGAGGTGCCAGGTGCCCGGGTCGTCGAAGTTGACGGTCCGCTTGACGAGCCGGAGCCCGAGGACGTCGCCGTAGAGACGCACGGTGTCGGCCGGCTCGCCGGAGATGGCGGTGACGTGGTGAATGCCCTGCATGATGCCCTTCCTGGTGAGATGGTGCCGCGCGGTCACTGTCCGGTGTCCGATCCCGGGGCCGTCGCCAGCCGCCGGCAGAGGCGGGTCAGCTGGCGGTGTTCGTCCGGCGACAGGACGGCCAGTTCTGTCGCGACAGCGTCGGAGTGCTGCGGGAAGACCGTACGGATCAGGTCTTCGCCGGCGGCGGTCAGGCGGACCTTCACGAACCGCCGGTCCTCCCCGCCCCGTTCCCGCTGCACCAGCTTTCGGCGCTCTAGGTTGTCCACCACGAGGGTCACGTTGCCGGTGGTGCGGAGGATCTTGAGCGCCAGGTCGCGCTGATGCAGCGGACCGAGGTGGTACAGCGCATCCAGCACCCCGAACTGGCTCTCCGTCAGGTCGTGCTCGGCGAGCCGCCGGGCAAGCCGGGAGCCGACGGCATTGGCCGCCCGGGCGAGCTTGACCCAGGCGTTCATGGCGCGCCGGTGGGGGGTGGGGGAGGTGGAACGTCGCATGAGCTGCTCAAGCGCTAAATGGTTGAGAGCTAAACTATACACCGGAAATCGGAAACGCAAGCACCGGCTCCTGTCCAATCCGGTGTCACGACGGACGCCAATTCGCTGTCGGTCGCGGACCTATGAACCTTGAGATCATATTGACTGTGCTGGACTTGGAGGTATTTTGGACGCGGAGTCGTCGGCCCCCAATGACGGCGCTAACCCCTGTCACCCCAGTCCGTGGAGTGCTCATGCGATCGTTGTGTTTGTCGGCCGCGGCGTTGGTCATGGCGGCGATGCCCGCCCTGGCCCAGAAGCCCGGCACGGTGGAAGTGGGCGTCTTCGCACGCCAGACGTGGTTCGACGACAGCTACGAACTGAAGGACCGGGCCGGCGCGGGCGCGCGCCTCGGTGTCTTCATCGTGCGCAACCTCGAGCTCGAGGCGCAGGGCACGTGGGTGCGCACCGACTCGAAGCGCATCGACATCAACCACAACATCGATGTGTTCTCGGGCCGCGGCCTGCTCGAGTACAACATCAACCTCGCCCCCGTCGCGATCATCCTCGGCGCCGGCGTGTCGTACAACACCTACACCGGTGACATCAACCTCCTCGGCTGCCTCGGCGCCGAGTCGGGCAGCTGCGGCGAGAACGACGAGGGCACGCCGGTCTTCGGGCCCACGTACGGTTCGGATCGCAGCGAGATCGGCCCGATGGGCCTGGTCGGCCTGCGCTTCGGCGTCGGCGGCCTGCTGCAGGCGCGCATCGACGCGACGTACGAGTACATCAGCGGCGGTTCGGTGCCGAACGCGCTGTCGAACTCGGACTGGGGCAATCACTGGGGCCTGCAGGGCGGCCTCTCGCTGATGTTCCCGAAGCCGAAGCCGAAGGACACCGACATGGACGGCGTCCCGGACAAGATCGACCAGTGCCCCAACACGCCCGCCGGCATGCCGGTGGACGAGAAGGGCTGCCCGCTGGATGACGACAAGGACGGCGTCATCAACGCGAACGATCTCTGCCCGAACACGCCGGCCGGCGAGGCCGTCGATGCCAGCGGCTGCTCCGACAGCCAGAAGGACGACGACCGCGACGGCGTCATGAACAGCCGCGACAAGTGCCCGAACACCCCGACCGGTACGGCGGTGGACGAGAACGGCTGCCCGCGTGACGATGACGGCGACGGCGTGGCCAACGCGGCCGACCGCTGCCCGAACACCCCGAAGGGCGAGACGGTGGACGCGAGCGGCTGCAGCGCCTGCCAGCGCGACAGCGACAACGACGGCGTGGCCGACTGCAACGACAAGTGCCCGAGCACCAACCCGGGCAACAAGGTCGACGCCAACGGGTGCCGCATCCTGGGCGAGAACGGTTCGCTCATCCTGAAGGGCGTCAACTTCGCCACCGGCAAGGCGACCCTGACGGCGTCGTCGAAGACCACGCTCGACGAGGTCGCGCAGCTCCTCAGCCAGTACATGGCCGAAGTGCCGTCGCTCCGCGTCGAGGTCGGCGGCCACACCGACGCCACCGGCTCGGCGAAGACCAACACCCGCCTCTCGGCCGCGCGTGCCGCGTCGGTGGAGAAGTACCTCGAGAGCAAGGGGATCGATGCCACCCGCCTCGTCTCGAAGGGCTACGGCCCGGACAAGCCGATCGCGGACAACAAGACCAAGGCTGGCCGCACGGAGAACCGCCGGGTCGAGCTGACCCCGCTGTACTAAGCGCGGAACGATCGCAGGAAACGCGACGGGGAGCCGAAAGGCTCCCCGTCGTGCGTTCTCCCCCTCCCCCGATTGCCTACCGCCGGCTGCGCACCGTGACGATGAGGGCCACTGCGCCCACGATGAGGCCGCCCGCGATGAAGGTGCGCGTGCTCACCGGCTCGCTCGCCAGCAGCCACCCGAGGAACACCGCCACGATCGGGTTCACGTACGACGTCGTCGACAGCCGCGCCGGCGTGCTCACCTGCAGGAGCCAGGCGAAGGCGCTGAACGCCACCAGCGAGCCGAAGACGGTGAGGTAGGCCAGTGCCGCGAACGAGCGCCTCGTCACGGCCGCCGGATCGAACTGCGCGAGATCGCCGGTCACGAGCGCCAGCACGAAGAGCATCACGCCCGCCGCGAGCATCTGCAGCCCGGACGAGAGCGGACCCGAGCGCGGCAGGTCGAGCCGCGGCGTCAGCACCGAGCCCAGCGACCACGACAGCGACGCGAGGTTGAGCGCCGCCGCGCCCGCGGGATCCACGGGCGCGCCGCCGAGGCTGCCGGGCGCCACGAGCAGCGCGGTGCCCACGAACCCCGTGACCAGGCCGAGGATCATCCCGCCCGTGGGCGCGCGGCCGCCCGGCAGAACCCACATCGCGAGCGCCGTCCAGATGGGCGTCACCGCCACCAGCAGCGAGGCGAGGCCCGACGGCACGCGCTGCTCCGCCCAGACCACCGCGCCGTTCCCGAGCACGAGGAATAGGAAACCGAGCAGCACGGTCGTCGCGAGTTGCCGCGCCGATGGCCACTCCGCCCCGCGTGACAGCGCCCAGATGGACAGGACGCCGCCTGCCACCAGGAACCGGAACGCCGCCAGCGTGAACGGCGGCATCGACTCGAGTGCCACGGCGATGCCGAGGTACGTGGAGCCCCAGATGACGTAGATGGCGGCGAACGCGGCGACGAGTGCGCCGCGGGACGGCGATGGGTTCGACATGGGGGCGGAGGATAAGACCTAGCCCCACCATGGACCACCCGGCACTATTCACCACCTCCTTCACCGGCAGTGCATGCCCCCAGCCGCACCGGTCACCTACGCCCGACGCGTCGGGCTCTTCTCCGGGACGATGATGGTGGTCGGCGGCATCATCGGCGCCGGCATCTTCCTCAACCCCGCCGTCGTCGCGCAGCGCGTGCGGGCGGTGCCGCTCATCATCGCCGTGTGGCTCGCGGGCGCGGTGGTGGCGGTGCTGGGCGCGTTCATCTTCGGCGAGCTGGGCGCGCGGCGACCCGAGGCGGGCGGCGGCTACGCCTACCTGCGCGAGGCCTACGGCCCGCTGCCGGCCTTCCTGCAGGCGTGGACGCTGCTGCTCGTGATCTCCTCCGGCGCCATCGCGGCGGTGGCGCTCACCTTCGCCACGTATGCCGTGTCCCTCTTCGGGCTCCCCGCCGGCACCGCGACGCCGCTGGCGCTCGGCGCGATCGTGCTGCTCACCATCATCAACGTGCTCGGCGTGGCGCCCGCCGCCATCACCGGCAACGTGTTCACGCTGCTCAAGCTCGCGGCCCTGGCGCTCCTCATCGTGGCGGGTGCGCTGCTCGCCGGGCGCGTGACGGCGCCGCCACCCTCGCCGCCGATGCCCTCGCATCCCATGCTCGCGGCGGCGGCGGGCCTCGTGCCGGTGCTCTTCGCGTTCGGCGGCTGGCAGCAGACCAACTTCGTCGCCGAGGAGATCGTGGACGCCGAGCGCAACCTGCCGCGCGCGCTCCTCTTCGGGGTGGGGATCGTGGTGGTGGTGTACCTCGCCGCCAACCTCGTGTACCTGCGCACGCTCGGCGCCGAGGGACTCGCGGCCAGCACGGCGCCGGCGTCCGACGCGATGACGGCCCTCCTCGGGCCGTGGGGCCGCACGGCGATCGCGCTGGGCATCACCCTCTCGACGTTCGGGTTCCTGCACGTGGTGATCCTGGTGAGCCCGCGCGTCTACCAGGCGATGGCGCGCCACGGCACCGCGCTCGCCGCCCTGGCGCAGCTGCACCCGCGCTACCGCACGCCCGTGGCCGCCCTGCTGGTGCAGGGGGCCTGGTCGGCGGTGCTGGTGCTCACGGGCACCTACGGCGAGCTGCTCGACTACGCCGCGTTCGGCGACTGGCTCTTCTTCGCGCTGGTGGCCTCGACGCTCTTCGTGTTCCGCCGGCGCGACGGGCAGGCGCCGGCGTTCCGCACGCCGTTCTATCCCTGGTCGGTGCTGCTCTTCATCGCGGCCGGGCTCTACGCGGTGGTCGGCACCATCGCCACCAACCCGCGCAACGCGCTCTTCGGCGCGCTCCTCATCCTCGCCGGCATCCCGGTGTACTTCCTGGTGCGCCGCCCCGAGCCCTGAGCCCTGAGCCCGGTTCAAACCCCGCCGCCCCGGCCGGCATCTCATGGTCGATGACGCCCCTTCCCCGGGAGACGACCTGCGCGTGGATGCCGGCCAGAGCGAGCTCGTCCGCCGCGCCCAGTCGGGCGACACCGACGCCTTCGGCCGACTCTACCGCCTGCATGCCGGGCGGGTGTACGCGCTCTGCCTGCGGATCGAGGGCGACGCGGCGCGGGCGGACGAGCTCACGCAGGACGTCTTCGTGCGCGCCTGGGAGCGGCTGGCGGGGTTCCGCGGCGAGAGCGCCTTCGGGACGTGGCTCCATCGCCTCGCCGTCAACGTGGTCCTCGCCGACCGCCGCGCCGCGTGGCGCCGCGACCGGCGCGTCACCCTGGACGAGGAGCCCGTCGCACTGGCGAGCGCGCGGGCCGAGGATCCGGGTCTCGCGCTCGACCTCGAGGCCGCCATCGCGGGACTGCCGCCCGGGGCCCGCACGGTGTTCGTGCTGCACGACATGGAGGGGTACCAGCATGCGGAGATCGCCACGATGACCGGCATCGCCGAAGGAACGTCGAAGGCGCAGCTGTTCCGCGCGCGCCGGCTGCTGCGCGAGGCACTCGGCCGATGAGCGACGAGCCCCGCGACCCGTCGCTCGACCCGCTCGTGCGCGCGCTGCCCACGAGCATCGAGCCGCCGCGCGACCTGTGGCCCGACATCGAGCGTCGCCTCACGCCGCGTCGCCGGGGACTGCCGCGCTGGCTGCCGCTCGCCGCCGCGCTCGTGCTCCTGCTCCTCGGCGGTGCGGTGCTGCGACGCCTCGCGCGCGACCCCATGCCCGGCGCGGCGCCCGTGGCGAGCGTCGATCCGACCATCCCCGTGGATCCCTCCGCCGGCGCCGAGCGCGCGCTGCTCGCCTCGCTCGAGCGGGACGCCGGGTCGCTCTCCCCGGAGACGATCGCGACGCTGCGACGCAACCTGGCCATCATCGACTCCGCGCTGGCCGAATCGCGCCGTGCACTGGCGGCCGATCCCGGCAACGGCGACGTGCAGGCACTGCTCCGGCTCGTGCAGCGCCAGCGCACCACCCTGCTCCAGCAGGCGGCCCGCCTGCCCCGCACCTAGGAGGATCGCGTGCGCATCCTGCTCGTCGTCGCCGTGCTGCTCGCCGTCGGCAATCCGGTGGCCGGCGGCAACTCGCTCGCCGCGCAGCGCCCGTCGGTGGTGCGGCTGGTGAACATCGCGGGCCCGCTCGTGCTCAACGGCTGGGACCGCGACAGCGTCGCGGTGCGCGGCGCGGCGCGGCTGACGGTCTCGGGACCACGGGACGCGATCCGGGTGGACGGGGGACAGGCCGGCAACGATGCCGCGGAGGTCTTCGTGCCGCGACACGCGCGGATCGAGGTGCGCGGCGGCGGCTCGCTCGATGCCACGGGACTCGACGGCGAACTCGAGGTGAGCGCGGCCACCGGCCGCGTGCGGGTGGAGGGTGCGCTCCGCCGCGTCGTGGTGGAGACGTTCGGTGGTGGCGGCGGTGCCGTCGGCAACGTGGAGATCGTCGGGCCGCACGCCAGCGTCGAGGTGCGCACGCCCGACGGCACGGTGGTGGTGCGCGGCGTGCGCGGCGAGCTGCTGGTGACGACCACCAGCGGCGAGATCCTCGTGGGTGCGGCGCGTGTGCGCCGGGCGCGGCTCGAGAGCGTGTCGGGCGCGGTGTCGTTCAAGGGCGTGGTCGAGCGGGCCGGCACGCTCGAGGCGCAGAGCCACGCGGGCGACGTGGAGCTGCGCGTGCCCCCCGACGTCGCGGCCACGTTCGAGCTCGCGGCGCCCTCGGGCACGGTCGGCTCGGAGTTCGGTGACGGCGGCGCCACGCGCCGCTTCACCACCGGCGACGGCGGGGCCTCCATCGTGGCCCGGAGCTTCAAGGGGCGCGTCTCGGTGGTGAAGCAACCCGGGGCGGACGTGGACCTAAACGCGAGCGGGGCGGCCGGCATCAGATAGGCATGCAGCAGTCACGCATGTCGTCCCATCGCCAGGAGGTCCCCATGTTGCCCGTCCGCCTCGCCTCGCTCGCCCTCGCCTCGGTGCTCTCGCTCGCCGCGGCGCCGTCCTCGATCGGCGGCCCGCCGTGGCTCTCCATCGAGCTGCCCGCCAACCCCCTCGATCCGACCACCAAGGGTGCCTTCCTCGTGGTGCGCACCTATCACCACGATCGCTCCGTTCCGTTTCCCGTCGAGGGCCGCGCCGAGGGCGTGGTGAACGGGCAGCGGAAGAGCCTGCCGCTCAGCTTCGATCGCACGGCCGCCGAGGGCGTGATCGCGCTCCGGAAGAGCTGGCCGTCGGGGAGCCCGTGGGTGCTCGTGATCACCGGGATGCCCGGCAAGGGCAGCGTGACGGCGCTCGTGAGCATCGGCGCCGACGGCGAGGTGCGGCAGGTGAAGGTGCCGTCGCGTTCCGTCGAGAACGGCCGATGGATCGTCCCGACGGAGGTCACCGAGGCCGAGGTGGAGACGGCGCTCGCGCGACTCGCCACGACGGAGACGCTCGGCGCCCGCTGAGCGGCTTGCGATCCATGCACCGCCGCCCCATTCTCCGCGCGACTTCGGCGGGGAGCGTGGGTGCGGCGGTCGAGCGTGCTGTGGATCTGGGTGGTGGCGGTGGCGCTCACGGTGTTCGTGGGCGGCCTGCTGCTGCCCGAGCACTACGACATCACGCGGCGGCTGGTGCTCTCGCGCACGCCCGAGGCGGTGTGGTTCGCGCTGACGGACTCGGCCGCGGTGCGCCGCTGGCGCACCGATCTCATCGACCTGCAGCGCCTGGCGGACCGCAACGGCCATCCGGCCTGGCGCGAGATCCGCGACGACGGCGTCGGTGTGGTGGTGGAGAGC
>DASUOW010000262.1:0-5122 GCA_036276435.1 Gemmatimonadales bacterium | reverse complement strand
GAGGTGTCGAACCGCTTCCGCGACCAGTTCACGGAGCATGGGCTGCGGCTCACGGGGTTGAGCCCCGACGGCAACCTCGTCGAGATCATCGAGTATCCGCAGCATCCGTGGTTCATCGGCTGCCAGTTCCATCCGGAGCTCAAGTCGCGCCCGAACCGGCCGCACCCGCTGTTCGCGGGCTTCATCGGCGCGGCCCTCGCGCGGCGGCTGCGCGAGCCGCAGGCCGCCAAGCCCATGGTGCAGGCGAGCACGTGAGCTGGAGCTTCCGGGAGACGCCGTTCCTGATCGCCGGCCCCTGCGTGGTGGAGCCCGGCGACGTGATGACCCGCACGGCGGAGGCGCTCGCCGCCCTCGCGGTGCGACTCGGCATTCCGGTCTGCTTCAAGGCGAGCTTCGACAAGGCCAATCGCGCCCGGCTCGGCAGCGCCCGCGGACCGGGCCTCGAGGACGGCCTGCGTGCGCTCGAACGCGTGCGCGCGCTCACGGCACTGCCGCTGCTCACCGACGTCCACGAGGCCGCCCAGGCGGCACCCGTGGCCGAGGTGGTGGACGTGCTGCAGATCCCGGCGTTCCTCTGCCGGCAGACCGACCTGCTGGTGGCGGCCGGTCGCACGGGCCGGCCGGTGAACGTGAAGAAGGGGCAGTGGATGGCGCCCGAGGCGATGCTCGGGGCCGTGGAGAAGGTGCGCGGGTCGGGCAGTCCCGATGTCGCCGTGACGGAACGCGGCAGCTTCTTCGGCTACGGCGACCTCGTGGTGGACATGCGCAGCTTCCGCCGCATGGCCGACGCGACCGGTGCGCCCGTGATCTACGACGCCACGCACAGCGTGCAGCAGCCGGGGCAGGCCGCGGGCGGGGCCAGCGGCGGCCTGCGCGAGTTCATCCCGCCGCTGATGCTCGCCGCCGCCGCGGCCGGGGCCGACGGCTTCTTCCTCGAGACGCATCCCGATCCGGCGCAGGCGCTCAGCGATGCCGCCACGCAGTGGCCGCTCGCGCGCCTGTACGACCTGATGGCGCCGACCCTCGACGTCTGGGCCCGGGCGCGGGACGCGGTTCGTGCTTGATGGCGCCGCGGCGGCCCGGGTCCGTCTCGTCGTGCTCGACGTGGACGGCGTGCTCACCGACAACGGCGTCTACATCGGCGCGGTGGCCGGCGAGCGCGTCGAGTTCAAGCGCTTCGACATCCAGGACGGGCTGGGCCTCGCGGTGCTGCGGCTCGCCGGGCTCGAGGTGGCGGTGGTGAGCGGACGCGTCTCCACCGCCACGGCGCTGCGCATGAAGGAGCTCGGCATCACCGAAGTCGTGCAGGACGACGGCGCGAAGAAGCTGCCGGCGCTGCGCACCCTGCTGGCGGCGCGGGGCCTCGAGTGGAGCGACATCTGCTACGTCGGCGACGACCTCGCCGACGTGCCGGTGATGCGCCGCGTGGGCGTGCCGATCGCGGTGCAGAACGCCGTGCCCGAGGTGAAGGCGCTCGCGCGCTTCGTCACGGAACGGAAGGGCGGCGACGGCGCGGTGCGCGAGGCGATCGAGATGCTGCTGCGCGCCCGCGACGGATGGGATGCCGCCGTGCAGCGCTACTACCGGGAACGGGGCGATGACGACGAGGCATGACGCGCTCGTCGCCGAGGGGCGCCGCGTCCTCGAGCTCGAGGCCGCCGAGCTGCGCGCGGCGGCGGGCCGGCTCGACGCCGCTTTCGCCGGGGCGGTCGACCTGCTCGCCACGCGCAGCGGGCGGGTGATCGTGTCGGGCGTCGGCAAGTCGGGGCTCATCGCGCGCAAGCTCGCGGCCACGCTCACCTCGACCGGCACGCCGGCCACGTACCTGCACCCGGTGGACAGCCTGCACGGCGACCTCGGCATCGTCAGCGGCGACGACGTCGCGATCGTGCTGAGCAAGAGCGGCGACTCCGACGACCTGATGGGACTGCTCGCGTCGCTGCAGCGGCTCGCGGTGCCGATCATCGCGATCACCGGCGGGACCGAGTCGCTGCTCGCCCGTGCCGCCACGGTGGTGCTCGACGCCGGTGTCCGCGAGGAGGCGTGCCCCCACGACCTGGCGCCCACGAGCAGCACCACGGTGGCGCTCGCCCTGGGCGACGCGCTCGCCGTGGCCCTGCTCGGCACCAAGGGCTTCCGTCGCGAGGACTTCGCGGCGCTGCACCCGGGGGGCAGCCTGGGCCGCAAGCTCCTGCTGCGGGTGCGCGACGTGATGCTCCCGCCGCACGGCACGGTGGCGCCCGACGCCCCGATGCGCGAGGTGGTCGTGACGCTGGCCCATCACCGCGGCATCGCGCTCGTGGTGGAGGATCGGCGGCTGCGCGGGGTCTTCACGGCCGGCGACCTCACGCGCCTTGCCCAGCGGGAGACGGACTATCTCGGTCGCGCGGTGTGCGACCACATGACCCGCACCCCGAAGACCTGCGCCGCCGACGACGTGGGCGCCGTGGTGGTGGGCGTGATGGAACGCAATGGCATCATGGCGCTTCCGGTGCTCGAGGCGGGGCAGGTGGTGGGCGTCGTGCACCTGCACGACCTCCTGCGCGCGGGAGCCGTGTGATGCGTGCCGCGCTCGTGGCCCTCGCCGCCGGCTGCGTCCTCGCCACGACGGCGTGCCAGGAGGAAGGCGCCAAGCCGACCACCATCGTGGCGGTGTCGGACACGGCCGACCAGGTGCTGCAGAAGTTCCACCACTTCATCACCAGCGACGGGGTGCGGACGAGCGAGGTGCAGGCCGACACGGCGTTCTTCTTCGACGCCTCGCAGACGACGCTGCTGCGGAAGATGCGCGTCGTCTTCTTCGACTCCGCCGGGTCGCCGCAGGCCACCGTCACGGCGCAGCGGGGCCAGTACCTGTGGCAGAACGGCAGCATGACCGCCGAGGGCAGCGTTGTGATGACAACCTCGGACGGCCGGGTGCTCAAGTCGGAGAAGCTCGTCTTCGACGAGACGAAGCAGCAGATTTGCACCGACCAGCCGTTCGACTTCGACGATCGCAGCAGCCACGTGCAGGGCCAGGGCTTCTGCTCGGACAAGCAGTTCACCAACATCCGGGCGTCGAAGCCCACGGGCACGTCGAAGGAAGGCGTGCTGCTGCCGGGTCAGGCCGAGGCCGCCGACAGCGGGCAGGGCCCGTGAGGCGCGGCGTCCTGCTCGCACTGGCGCTCCTGGCGGGCGCGACCACGGCCGGCGCGGCGCAGGAAGGCCAGCGCTGCACGTTCCGCCTGCAGTCGGTGGGCGACAGCGGCGTGCAGGTGACGACACCGGCCGGCACCAACTACTTCGCGGGCGGCGGGGTGCACATCACCTGCCAGGGCACCGCGGTCTCGATGATCAGCGACAGCGTGGCGGCCTACGGCGGCAAGCTCGTGCAGTTCATCGGCAACGTGCACTACCGGGATTCGACGGTGACGCTCGATGCGGACAACGGCACCTACTTCAAGGACGGCGAGCGCTGGGAAGCGCGGGGGCGGGTGAAGACCACCAACCTCAAGACCGGCTCCACGCTGACGGGGCCGAGCGTCGATTACCTCCGCGTCGTGAAGGGCGTGCGCGACACGGCGGAGATGTTCGCGGTGGGCCGGCCCACGATCCGCTACGTGACCAAGGATTCGGCCGGTGTGGCCCAGGAGCCGTACATCGTCGTCGGCGACCGCATCCGCCAGCGCGGCGACGAGAAGCTGTGGGCCGGCGGCAAGGTCACCATCGACCGCAGCGACTTCTCGGCGCGCGCCGATTCGTTGCGCCTCGAGACCGGGAAGGATGGCTCGGGCACGCTGGTGCGGGACAACCCGGTCCTGCGCGGGCTCGGCAAGGACAGTTTCAACCTCGCCGGCACGCAGATCGACTTCGCCCTCTCGGAGAAGGACATCCGCGCGGTGAAGGCGCGGGGCGACGCGCATGCGGTCACCAAGGACCTAGACCTCGTCGCTGATACCATCGAGATCGACCTGAAGGACCAGAAGGCCGAGCAGACGCGCGCCTGGGGCACCGTGCAGCGGCCGCTCGCCGTCTCGAAGGCGTACGAGGTGAGGGCCGACTCGCTCGCGGTGGACACGCCGGGCCAGCAGCTGCGCCAGGTGCGCGCGTTCTCGAAGGCGTGGATCGGCACCGAGAAGGACAGTGCGAGCGCCGAGCGCGACTGGATCGCCGGCGACACGGTGGTGGCCGACTTCGCCCCGCGGGACTCGGGTGGGAAGGACGTGACGCGCCTGGTAGGACTCGAGTCGCGGGTGGAGGCGAAGTCGTTCTACCGCTCGACCGACAAGCCGAAGGACAAGAGCACGCCGCCGAAGGCGCCGGGCCTGAACTACGCGCGCGCCGACCGGATCGTCGTCCACATGCGAGACGACGAGGAGGGCGGGGTCGAGAAGGTGGACCTGTTCGGCAACGTGGATGGCGTGCAGCTCGATCCGGCGCCACCGGGCAAGGGCACCGCGGCTGCCAAGGCCGACGAGGACGCGGGGCCGTGATCGCCACCGGGTGGGAGCGCCGCCTGCACGACCGGGACGTCTCGCAGCGCGTGGCGCTCGCGGCGCTGCTCGCCTCCGGCAACGAGGAGGGGGCCGTCGGCCTCCGGCCGCTGCTGCTCGAGTTCCGCGAGGCGTGGCTTGCGGCGCACCGGCTCGAGCCCGGCAGCCCGCAGGACAGCTTTGCCGGCGACCGGATGCGCGAGCATCTCGTCGAGTCCGCGCTGCCGCGCCTCGCCGCCGACGGCATCGTCGCCGACACCTCCGCGGCCGGCTGGCAGGAGGTCCGCGCGCTCGGGGACTGGTGGCGCGAGGCGGCCGGTGACCGGGCGCGTTTCGCGCAATCGCTGCTGTCGAACGGCACGGGCGGGTCCGTACCGGCGCCGGCCCCGGCGGGCAGCCTCCTGCAGGGCAGCGGGCTCTCCAAGAGCTTCAAGGGTCGCCGGGTGGTGGACGACGTGACGGTGGCGCTCCGGCAGGGGGAGATCGTCGGCCTCCTCGGTCCCAACGGCGCCGGCAAGACCACGACCTTCTACCTGCTGGTCGGCCTCATCCGCGCCGACGCCGGTACGGTGGAGCTCGACGGTGCCGACCTCACGCGTGCGCCGATGTACCAGCGCGCCCGCAAGGGCATCGGCTACCTCGCGCAGGAG